>JBOHAW010000065.1:0-7727 GCA_050697975.1 Gaiellaceae bacterium | reverse complement strand
GGCAAGGACGCCACGATGACGAAGTACCGCCTCGCTGGCCCTGGCGAGCACGTCGACGGCATCGAGCAGATCCTCTACCCGATCCAGGCACCGAGCTAGTGGATCACCACTGATGGCCCGCGCGAAGTCACCGAGGCGGAAGCAGATCGAGGCGGCGATGCTGTATCCGCTGGACTGGCTCGAGGAGCGCTCAGGCTTGGTCGGCGGGGTCAAGTACTTCCTCTTCCGCAAGGTTCCGAGCGACATCGGGTGGCCCCAGACGCTCGGCTCGGCGACGCTGACCGCCTTCCTCGTCCAGACCGTGACCGGCGTCATCCTGGCGATGTACTACAAGCCGCATCCCGACACGGCGTACGAGTCGATCCGCTACATCACCGACGAGGTGACGCTCGGGTGGCTCGTGCGCGGCATGCACCGCTGGGGCGCGAGCGTCTTCATCATCCTCCTGTTCTTCCACATGGCCCGCGTCTTCCTGTACGGGGCCTACAAGTACCCCCGCGAGCTGAACTGGATCGTGGGCGTGCTCCTGCTCGTGCTCGGCATGCTGGAGGGCTTCACCGGCTACCTGCTGCCCTGGGACCAGACCGCGTACTGGGCCTCGGTCGTCGGGATCAACCTGAACGGCACCGCGCCGTTCGCAGGCCCGTTCCTGGCCCAGTTCCTCCGTGGCGGCGCCGAGATTGGCAACGACACGCTCGCCCGCTTCTACTCCTTGCACATGCTCCTGATCCCGGGGGGGATCATCGGGCTGATCGTCCTCCACCTGCACCTCGTGATCCGCCTCGGAGTGGTCTCGCCGCCGTGGTCGAGCGAGGCCGCGGGAGCCGACCGGGTCGAGGCGCCGCCGGCGGCCGGCCGGAGCGGTCTCGTCCGGCCCGGGGCGCGCGGCGGGGTGACGAAGTGAGCAGCCGCCTCGAGGAGCGCCGCGCCGCACACAAGCGCTACAAGGAGGACGTCCAGGCGCGCGGGAAGCCGTTCTACCCGTGGGCGATGTTCCACGACACGGTCATGAGCCTCGTCGTAGTGGCCGTGATCGTCGGGCTGGCCGTGGTGTGGAAGTACTCGATCCCGGGCGACGACGGCACGGAGGCCGGATTGCTCGGGCCGCTTTACACCGAGAAGGCCGACCCGGGCACGACCAACTTCATCCCGCGGCCCGACTGGTACTTCTACTTCCTCTTCTACCTGCTCCGGATCTTCAAGTGGCCGGAGTCGGTCATCCTCGGAACGGTCGGGATCCCCACCATCCTGCTGATCCTGATGTTCGCGCTGCCCTTCCTCGACCTTCGGCGGGAGCGCCGTCTGCTGCGGCGCCCGGTCGCGGTCGTCACAGCCGTCCTCGTCACGATCTCGATGGGCGTGCTCACCTACAAGGGCGCGACCGCGCGGGAATCGCTCGGCAGCGAGAACCTCGAGGCGGTCGACAGCTGGATCGAGCGCAACAACCTGCCGCCGGACGCGGAGGAGGGGGCGAGGATCTTCGCCGGCTCGGGCTGCCAGCAGTGCCACATCTACCTCGGCGCCGGTTCCGCGAACCTCGGCGCGCCCGAGCTGTCTGCCACTGGGGCGCAGAACAAGGGGATCCAGTACCAGATCGACCACCTCAAGTGCCCGAGCTGCGTCAACCCGGGCTCGCCCATGCCCCCGTATGCGAACCTCGGCGAGGACAACCTGCGCTCACTCGCGATCTTCCTCGAGGCCTCGAAGGGGGAGGCCTCGGGTCCCGGCTCGTAGAGTTCCGATGTGCGCGTCTTCCTCGGGATAACCGGCGCCTCGGGCGCTCCCTACGCGGCGCGCCTGCTCGAGGCGCTCGCAACGGCCGACTGCGAGGTCGGCGTCTCCGCCTCGTCCGCCGGGATCGAGGTGCTCGCGACGGAGCTCTACGGCGACGCCAGGCTGCCGCGCGACGAGGTGCTCGCGCGCTTCACCGAGTCCGCGGGCGGCGCCGCCACGGTCTACGACCCGACGGACTACAAGTCGCCGTACGCGAGCGGGTCGGCGAAGGTCGACGGCTACGTGATCTGCCCGTGCTCGATGTCGACGGTGGGGACGATCGCGGCGGGAGCGATGGCGAACCTCATCCACCGGGCCGCGAGCGTCGCGCTCAAGGAGGGCCGGCGACTCGTGCTGGTTCCGCGGGAGACCCCGTTGTCGGCGATCCACCTCGAGGGCATGCTCAAGCTGCGCCAGGCGGGAGCGGTGATCCTCTTCGCGGCGCCGGGCTTCTACCACGGAGCCGGGTCGATCGACGACCTCGTCGACTTCGTCGTGGGCCGCGCGCTCGACCAGCTCGGACTCGAGAACGCGCTGATCAGGCGCTGGGGCGAGTGATGTCGATCGAGACCGGCAAGCTCGCGCCGGACGCCGTTCGGTCGATGTTCGATCGGATCGCGCCCGTCTACGACGCGATGAACCGGATCATGACCGCGGGTCTCGACCGCCGCTGGCGGCGGGCCACCGCCCGGGCCGTCGTCAGGCCTGGAGACCGCGTGCTCGACGTCTGCTGCGGGACGGGCGACCTCGCTCTCGCCGATCGCGACGCGGGCGGCGAGGTGACCGGGCTGGACTTCTCGGAGCGGATGCTCGAGCGCGCCCGGCGGAAGTCCGGCGAGATCGAGTGGGTGCGGGGAGACGCGCTCGCGCTGCCGTTTGCCGCCGCCGCCTTCGATGCCGCGACCGTCGGCTTCGGCGTCCGGAACGTGCCCGAGCTCGAGCCGGCGCTCGCGGAGCTGCGGCGCGTTCTCCGTCCCGGCGGGCGGCTCGCCGTTCTCGAGATCACCCGCCCGCGCGGCGTGCTCTCGCCCTTCTTCCGGCTCTGGTTCGACGGGATCGTGCCGCTGCTCGGCAAGGTGCTTCCCGGCGGCGCGGCCTACACCTACCTGCCCGCGAGCGTGCGCCGCTTCCCGGGACCGGAGGACCTGGCCGCCGCGATCGCCTCCGCCGGGTTCGCGAACGTCGGTTACCGGCTCTTCGCCGGAGGGATCGTGGCCCTCCACTGCGGAGAGGCCGAATGACCGGACTCTCCGCCGCGATCCGCGAGTCGCCCGGCCTCGACGACTACCTGGAGGGGCTCGAGGAGCGGCTGGACGCCGCCATTCGCAGCCACCGCGGCGTCGTGGCCGATGCGGGCGCCGAGGCGCTCGCGGCCGGCGGCAAGCGACTCCGGCCTCTGCTCGTCTTCCTCGCCGCCCCCCCGGAAGCGGCCCCGCCCCTGGCGGCGGGCGTCGCCGTCGAGCTCGTGCACATGGCCACGCTCGTACACGACGACCTGATCGACCGCGCCGAGGTGCGCCGCGGCCGGGTCACCGCCTGGTCGGCGTTCGGCCCGGACGCGGCGCTGGCCACCGGCGACTATCTGTTCGCGCGCGCCTTCGCCGAGCTGGCAGCCGCAGGCGACGGCGCCGGCGTCTCGATCCTCGCCGAGACCGCGCTCTGCCTCGTGCGCGGCGAAGCGCTCCAGCGCCGCCAGCTCCACACTCCGGAGACGACGATCGAGCTGTACCTCGAGCGCTGCGCGCTCAAGACGGGGAAGCTGTTCGAGGCCGCGGTGCTGCTCGGCGCCCGCGATCCGGGGCTCGCCGGCTTCGGGCTCGCGCTCGGGATCGCCTTCCAGATCGTCGACGACATCCTCGACTGCTCGGGAGTGACGATCGAGACGGGCAAGGTGGCGGGGACCGACCTGCGCGAGGGCACGCCGACCCTGCCGCTCCTGCTGGCCGCGCGCGAAGACGAGGTCGTGCGCCGCGCGCTGGCCGGCGGGCCGCTCGACGGCGCGCTCGTCCGCGTAGCCTCGACCGGCGCCCTGGAGCGGTCCAGGGAGACGGCCCTTGACTATGCTCGAAAGGCCAGGGACCGCCTCGCCGGCCGCCCGCGCAGCGAGCAGCTCGAGGCCCTGACCCACATCGTCATCAACCGGGAGCGCTGAGAGTCAGTTGGCCGTCGTCGACCGAATCGCCAGCCTCGAGTCGGTCCGCGAGAAGGTGGAGGCGAGCGAGCGCCTCGACTTCGAGGACGGGCTCGCCCTGCTCGAGTCGGACGACCTGCTCGGCCTCGGCGAGCTCGCCGACCTCGCGCGGCGCCGGCGCGGCGGCACCGACGAGGTCTACTTCGTCCAGAACCTCTACTTAAACCAGACGAACGTCTGCCGCGTGAAGTGCAAGTTCTGCGCCTTCGCGGCCACCCAGAAGCAGGAGCACGCGTACACGATCACGGCCGGGGAGCTGGTCGAGGACGCCCTACGCCAGCGCGAGCTGACCGGCTTCACGGAGATCCACATGGTCAACGGCGAGAGCCCGCACGTCGACTTCGACTTCTACGTCGAGACCACGCGCGCGCTGCACGAGGCGATGCCGGACGTGCACCTGAAGCTCTACACCGCGAGCGAGATCCACCACATGACGACGCTGTCGGGCCTGTCGCACGAGGAGGTGCTCCGCGAGCTCAGAGCGGCGGGACTCGGCTCCCTCTCGGGTGGCGGCGCCGAGGTCTTCGCCGATCGCGTGCGCGCGCTCGTCGCCCCCGGCAAGGAGCACCCCGACTTCTGGTTCCACACGCACGACACCGCGCACCGGCTCGGCATTCCCACGCACTGCACGCTGCTCTACGGGCACGTCGAGACCTACGAGGAGCGCGTCGACCATCTGCTGCGGCTACGCGAGCAGCAGGACCGCACCGGCGGCTTCCTCGCCTTCATCCCGCTCGCCTTCCACCCCGAGAACACCGTCTTCGAGCGGCGCGGCTTCAGGCACACGACCGGAGCGGACGACCTGAAGATGATCGCTGTCTCGCGCCTCATACTCGACAACGTCCCGAACGTGAAGGCCTACTGGATCATGATGGGCATGCCGCTCGCGGCGGTCGCGCTCCACTTCGGCGCCAACGACGTGCAGGGGACGGTCGTGCGCGAGCAGATCTTCCACGCCGCCGGCGCGCGCACCGAGACCGAGCAGAAGATCGAGGAGCTCGTGCGCTACGTTCGTGAGGCCGGACGGATCCCCGTGCAGCGCGACACCCTCTACAACGAGCTGCTGCGATGGTGACCTGGGCCCCGGAGCAGACGGGCTCGGGCTGGCTCGAGACCGACGGCGTGCGGCTGCACTACCTCTCCCGCGGCTCCGGGGAGCCCGTCGTGATGCTGCACGGAAATCCGACCTCGAGCTACCTCTACCGCCATTTCGTCGACCCGCTCGCCGCGGCCGGCTACCGTGCGATCGCGCACGACCAGCTCGGCTTCGGACGCTCCGACAAGCCGGCCGACGAGGGCGCCTACACCGTCTCGCGCCACGTCCGCCATTTCGGCGCGCTGGTGGACGAGCTCGGCCTGGCGGACGTCACGCTGGTCGTGCACGACTGGGGCGGGCCGGTCGGGCTCGGCTGGGCGGTCGAGCATCCCGAGCTGGTGAAGCGGCTCGTCCTCCTCAACACCGTCGCGTGGCCGGCGCCGCGCCGGCGCCCGATGCTCGGGTACCGGATCCTGGCCTCGCGCGGGCTGGGCGACTTCCTCGTCCGGCGTGCGCACGCTGTCGTCCGCTACGCCCAGCTGCGCAGGCTCGTCGCGCGACCGCTTCCCGAGACAGACCGCCGCGCGTACCTGGCCGCGCACCCGACGCCGGCGAGCCGCACCGGCATCCTCGCCTACATCCGGCTCGCGGACGAGGCCGTTCGTGGAGGGCCGGCGCGCGACGCGCTCGAGCGGGTCGGCGCCCGGCTCGAGCTGCTGCGCGACAAGCCGACGCTGATCGTCTGGGGGCTCCGGGACCCGATCCTGAAGCCGTCGCTGCTGAAGGCCTGGCGGAGGCGCTTCCCGGACGCCGAGGTGCACGAGCTCGCCGACGCCTCGCACTTCCTGCAGGACGACGCGCACGAGCGCATCGTGCCGCTCCTGGTCGACTTCCTGAGGCGCACGTGAGCGCGGTGACGGAGTTCATCTCGGCGGTACCGATCATCCCCGCGCGGGACGTCGAGGCGAGTGCCGCCTGGTACCGCGACCGCCTCGGGTTCGACGTCTTCCACACCGAGCGCGAGTATGGGATCGTCGGGCGCGGCGAGACCTGGATCCACTTCTGGGGTCCGAGCGGGATCGAGCCGAAGGAGTCGATGACGATGATCCGCGTCGGCGTGCGCGGCATCGACGCGCTCTACGAGCACTGCCGGGAGCAGGAGATCGTGCACCCGAACGCGGCGCTCGAGGAGCAGCCGTGGGGCTTCCGCGAGTTCGCGGTCACCGACCACGACGGCAACCTCGTCACGTTCTTCGAGCCCCCCGCGGGCTACGACCCAGGGGTGTCCGAGTGATCCGCCTCGGCCGCATCAGCTACGTGAACATGGCGCCGGTCTTCTACCGGCTCGACGCCGACGTGGAGGAGGTCGCGGGCGTGCCGACGGAGCTCAATCGCGCCCTCCTCGCCGGCGAGCTCGACGTGGCGCCCATCTCGTCGATCGAGTACGCGCGCAACGCCGATCGCCTGCGCCTGCTGCCGCGGCTCTGCGTCTCCTCTGAGGGGGCGGTCGACTCGATCCAGCTCGTCTCGCGGCTGCCGCTCGAGCACGTCCGCTCCGTTGCCGCGACGCCGGAGAGCGCGACCTCGGTCGTGCTCGCGCGCGTGCTGCTCCCCGACGTCGAGATCAGGCCGCTCGATGAGGAGGCGGACGCGCGGCTGCTGATCGGCGACGCCGCGCTCAGGAGCGCGTTCGAGGATCCGACGCCGCACTTCGACCTCGGGCGACTCTGGCTCGATCGGACGGGGCTGCCGATGGTGTTCGCGGTGTGGGCGGCGCCGGAGCCGGTCGTCGACGGCCTGCTCGAGCTCCAGGAGGCGCTCGTCGCGTCGGTACGGCTGGCGCGCTCGGAGCCGGAGCGGCTCGCGCACGAAGCGAGCGATCGGTATGGCTACCCGGCGGGCTTCCTGGCTCGCTACTTCGAGAAGCTCCGCTACTCCTTCGGCCCGCGCGAGCGTGCCGGGCTGTACACGTTCCTGGAGATGGCGCGGGACGTCGGCGAGCTCGAGCACGTGCCCGAGCTTCGCTTCGTCGTTGCCGGCGCGCGCGTCTAGCGCGCGGCGAAGCGCCGGGCAGCGCGGACGATCTCGGCGGCGATGCCGCCGCCCGTGCCGTGGCCGGCGTCGTCCACGATGACCAGCTCGGCGCGCGGCCAGGCCTGCTTCAGCGTCCAGGCGTAGGCGACCGGCGCCTGGAAGTCGAACCTCCCGGTGATGAGGACGCCGGGCGTGTCCGCGAGCGCGTCCGCACCGCGCAGGAGCACGCCGTCCTCGAGGAAGAGGTCGTGCCGGACGTAGTGCGTCACGAGGCGCGCGAACGCGACCGCGAAGCGGGGATCGCGAAAGCGCTCGGCCAGCCCCTCGCTCGGTGGCCAGTCCGGCGTCGCCGACTCCCAGCGGCACCAGGCCTCCGCCGCCCGGGCGCGAACGGCGGGGTCCGGGTCGCCGAGCAAGCGGTTGTAGGTCACGGCGACGTCCTCGTCGCCGCGGACGTCCGCAACCGCCGCCTCGAGTCGTTGCCATTGCTCGGGGAAGAAGCGCGCGAGCCCGCCGCGGAACAGCCAGTCCACCTCCGAGTGGCGACCGGTCGTGACGCCGAACAGGATCAGCGCCGACGCGCGCGCCGGGTGTGCCTCGGCATATGCGAGCGCGAGCGTGCTGCCCCAGGAGCCGCCGAGCACGAGCCACCGATCGACGCCGAGGAAGGTCCGCAGCGACTCGATGTCCGCG
>JBOHAW010000064.1:0-3739 GCA_050697975.1 Gaiellaceae bacterium | reverse complement strand
GCGCTGTTCTTCGTGCTCGTGTCTCCGCGCTTCGCACTGGTGCTGCCGGCGCTCCTGATGCTCTTCTTCGCCGTCTCGACGGAGCCGGTCGACGAACGCACGCGGGCGGCGTCGATCGGCGCGCTCTTCCAGGGGATCACGCGGCCCGAGCGCGACTGGGTCGACCGGGCCGTGGACGGCAAGGTCGCCGCGATCTGGACCGGGCGGAACGACTCGCTGACCGTGCTCGAGAACGAGTTCTTCAGCCGCGCAGTCGGGCCCGTGTTCACGCTCGCGGGGCCGTTGCCGGGCGGCCTCGCCCAGACGCCGCTCTCACCCGACGTCGACACGGGGGCCCTCCTCGAGGAGACCGGTCGCGGGGCGGCCGTCCAGTACGCACTCGTCGACGACTCGGTTCCCCTCGCGGGAGCGATCGCGGGTCGGGACGCGCGCAAGGGTCTCCGCATCGTGAGGGTGGCCGGTCCCCTGCGTCTCACGCACCAGGTGACCGGCGTCTACGGCGACGGCTGGTCGGGCGCGAGCGTCGTCTACCGGCGCTACGAGTGCACGGGCGGCTCCGTGCTCGTGACCACGGAGAGCGACCCGAACCTCTTCCGGCGCAGCCAGATCGTGCGCGCCCTGGCGGGGAATCGGGTGCTCGCGCGGGGAAGGATCCCCCGCGACGGAGTGGGACAGCTCCGCGTACCCCTCGAGCCGGAGCGCGGCGTGTGTGCGGTGCGTCTCGTCGTCAGCCCCACCGTCGTCCCCGGTGGCGGAGATTCCCGCCGGCTCGGGACGCATTTCCGCAGCTTCGCGTTCAGCTCGTGAGGATCGTGTTCGACGTGAGTCCGCTGTCGCACCCGCGGACGGGCGTGGGCAACTATGTCCGGGGCTCGCTGGCGGGCCTCGCGGAGGCGGCCGGAGGAGAGCACGAGATCGTCGCCTTCGCGCCCACGAGCCCGCAGGGCCTACGCGCGATCCCGGAGGCGCTCGCGGGCATCCCCGTCGACCTCAAGCTGCGCTTCCTGCCCTTCGCCCACCACTGGCGCATGGCCTGGAGCCGGCTCGGCCGCCCAGCGCTCGAGCGCTTCCTCGGCCGCTTCGACGTGCTCCACTTCTCGGACTGGATGTTCCCGCCCCAGGCCGCGGGCGTGCGCTCGACCATGATCCACGACCTCGTGCCACTGCGGTTTCCCGAATGGACGACCCGCCGGACGCGCAGCATGCACGGCGCGAAATACCGCAACGCCGCGCGCACCTGCGATCTCGTCTTCACGAACTCGGCCTTCACGGCGCGCGACGTGACGGTGCTCCTGGGCGTCCCCTCCGAGCGCACACGGGTCGCCGCGCCCGGCGTCGACGGCGTCTTCCGGGCCGGCGGGGAGGTCGCCGACCTCGGCCGTCCGTACGTCCTCACCGCTGCCACGCTCGAGCCGCGCAAGAACCTGGACACGCTGGTGCGCGCGTACCGGCTGCTCGGAGGCGACCTCGCGCTCGCCGTCGCGGGCGGCGAGGGCTGGGGCGAGCAGCCGCAGCTCGACGCGCCGGGCGTGATCCGGCTCGGCTTCGTCTCGAACGAGGAGCTCGCGCGCCTCTACCGCGGCGCCGCCGTCTTCGTGTACCCGTCGCGCTTCGAGGGCTTCGGCATCCCGATCGTGGAGGCGATGGCGAGCGGCGTGCCCGTCGTCGCGTCGTCGCATCCCTCGATGGATGAGGCCTGCGGGGACGCGGCCGTGCGCGCCGACCCGGACAACCCGGAAGCGATCGCCGCTGCGATCGAGCGCGCGCTCCGGGAGCGCGACGAGCTCGTCCGGCGGGGGCTCGAGCACGCCCGCCGCTTCAGCTGGTCGGAAGCCGGGCGGATCTTCCTCGCCGGCTTCACCGAGGCGGTGCGACACTGACCGGCGTGCGCGTAGGCATCGACGTCTCCCCGCTGGAGCAGACGCGCGCCGGCACGGCCCGCTACGTCACGGGCCTGCTCGGAGCGCTCGAGGGCCGGCCCGGGCTCGAGCTGCACCGGCTGGTCTTCCGCGGGAGCGGGAAGGCCGCCGCGCTCGTGCGGGACACCGCCTGGTACCTCGCCCTCCTGCCGCGCGAGGCGCGCCTGCGGCGCCTGGACGTCCTTCACTGCACGACGTTTCGCGCGCCGCTGCGCTCGTCGGTGCCGCTCGTCGTCACCGTGCACGACCTGGCGCTGCTCCGCCACCCCGAGCTCTTCCGGCCGTGGCTGCGTCTCTACGGCGCGAGCCTCCTCCGACGCGTCGTGCGCGGAGCCGCGCGCGTGATCGCAGTCTCGGAGTTCACCGGACGTGAAGTCGTCGAGCTCGCCGGCGTGCCGCCCGAGCGCGTGCGCGTCGTCCCGAACGCGACGGCGGACACCTTCCAGCCGGAGGGTGAGGCGGCCGACGGCGACTACGTGCTGGCGCTCGGCACGCTCGAGCCGCGCAAGAACCTGCCCCGGCTCGCCGAGGCGGCTCGGCGGCTCGGCCTCGAGCTGCGCGTCGTCGGCGCATCCGGGTGGGGCGGCGTGGCGATCGGCGGAAACGGCGTGCGCTGGCTCGGCGAGCTGCCCGACGCCGAGGTGGCGGCCCTCCTGCGCGGCGCGCTCTGCTTCGCGTACCCCTCGCTCTACGAGGGCTTCGGCCTGCCCGTGCTCGAGGCGATGCGCTGCGGCGCGCCGGTCGTGACGAGCGCGGGGACGGCGATGGAGGAGGTGGCCGGGGATGCCGCCGAGCTCGTCGACCCGCTCGACGCCGCTTCGATCGCGGCCGGGATCGAGCGCGCGATCGGCCGCCGCGACGAGCTGTCCGCCCGCGGCCTCGAGCGGGCCCGGCGCTACACCTGGACCGCCGCCGCGGAGGCGACCGAGGCCGTGTACCGGGAGCTCCTGTGAGCGATCCGCTCGTTCTGATCGATGCCGACGTGCTCGGCCGCAACCGCACCGGCGACGAGACGTACGTGCTCAACCTGCTCCGCAGCCTGCCGGCCGTGTCGGGAGGCCTTCGGCTCGCGGCCGTCACGCGCCGCCCCGATCTCGTGCCCGCCGGAGTCGAGGCGATCGAGCTCCCCGCGCGCTTCCAGGAGCTGCGGATGGGCTGGGCCGTGCCGAGGCTGCTGCGCCGCCTCCGGCCCGCCGTCGCCCACTTCCAGCACGCGCTCCCTCTCACCTGCCCGTGCCCGGCCGTCGTCACCGTCCACGACCTCTCCTTCGAGCGCGACCCGACGCTGATGGGGTTCTGGGACCGGCTCGTCTTCCGCACGTTCGTGCCGCGGGCGGCACGCGGGGCCGCGCGCGTGCTCGCCGTCTCCGAGCGTACGAAGGCCGACCTGATCGAGCTGTACGGGATCCCGTCCGAGCGGATCGCCGTCACGACGAACGGGGTCGATCCCGCGTTCGCGCCCGGCGAGGGCGAGCCCGACGGCTACCTGCTCTTCGTCGGCGCGATCCAGGCCCGCAAGAGCCCGCTCGTCGCCGCCGAGGCCGCCGCGGAGCTCGGGCGGCCGCTGGTCGTCGTCGGCCCCGAGAAGGAGCCGGACCTGGCGCGCGAGCTCGAGCGACGCGGCGCCGAGCTTCGCGGCTACGTCGAGAAGGACGAGCTCGCGCAGCTCTACCGCGGCGCAGCGGCCTTGCTCATGCCCTCGCGCTTCGAGGGCTTCGGTCTGCCCGTGCTCGAGGCGATGGCCTGCGGCACCCCGGTCGTCGCCGCTCCCGAGCCGGCCCTGCGCGAGGTCGCCGGGGAGGCGGCGATCTTCGCCGAAC
>JBOHAW010000063.1:0-2164 GCA_050697975.1 Gaiellaceae bacterium | reverse complement strand
CCTCCTCCTCCGGTTGCCAGCGCCGGTGGGCCCGGAAGTGATCCATGGCGAGGTTGTGCGCAATCCGGAAGAGCCAGGCCGAAAACGGCGCCGACTGCCAGCGGAAGCGCCCGATCGACTCGAGCATCTTCAGGAACGTCTGCGTCGTCAGGTCCTCGGCGTCGTGGCGATTGGCCACGGTCAGGTGCAGGTAGCTGTAGACGCGGTCGAAGTGGAGCAGGTAGAGCTCCTCGAGCGCGTTCCGGTCGCCCGACTGGGCCCGCTCGACGAGCTGCCGGACCTGCGCGCTCGACACGTCCGGAGTCCCGGTTGAGGCCGCCTGCTCGGACATCTGACTAGGAGGATGCCCGGCCGCGCGCGACCGCGAACCAGACACTCGTGCCCCTAGGCGCCAAAGCCGACGCGGCTCTCGCGCGCGAAGCGCTTGATCCAGACGACCCGGCGCAGCGCGACCGTGTAGCGGCCGTCTTCGGCGTCGAGCGGGAAAGCCGCCTCACTCGACGCGGCGAGAGCGCGCTCGAGCGCCTCCGCCGTGTCCGTCGGGACGTTCGCCGCGATCACCTGGCCGCCGTCGAACGCGATCTCGACCCGCACGCGCTCGTCACCCGCCACGCGCGACCACCTCCGAGAGCACGCCGTGCACGGAGTTCGGATGGACGAAGGCGACCTCGAGCCCGAAGAGACCGGACCGCGGCTCGGGGTCGATCAGCTCGGCGCCCTCCTCGGCGAGCGAGGCGAGCGCAGCGCGCAGGTCGCCCACCTCGTACGCGACGTGGTGCATGCCCGGCCCGCGCTTGGCGAGGAACTTGCCGACCGGCGTGTCTGCCCCGAGCGAGGCGAGCAGCTCGATGCGGCCGGCGCCCACGAGCACGGCCGCCGCCTCGAGGCCCTGATCCGGAACCGTCTCCCGATGCTCGAGCTCGGCGCCGAAGAGCCGGGTGTACGTGTCGACCGCCCGGTCGAGATCCTCGACGGCGACGCCGAGGTGGTGGATGCCCCGTGCCTGCATCGAGGCGATGCTACCGAGTCACGCGGCCTCGGCGGGCACCTCCCGGAGCGCCGGCACCGGGGACGGAAGCAGCCAGAGGACGCCGAGGCATGCACCGACCGCGCCGATCAGGAGCGTCGGCCGAAGGCCGATCGCGGCGCCGAGGAAGCCGCCTGCAAGCGCGCCGATCGGGCGGACGCCGTAGTTGATGGTCGTGAAGACGGCGTACTGGCGCGGCCGCATCGGCTCGGGCGTCGAGAGCACCGCGAGGCTGTTGGCGTGGATGTCGAACACCATCACGCCGAAGCCCGCGAGGAACTCGCCCGCGAACAGCATCGCGATCACCACGGGGCGGGGGCCTCCGGCGAGTGGAAAGAGGACGAGCGGCGCCGGGAAGAGCACGGAGCCGAGCACGATCGCGGGCCCGAGGCCCATCCTCCGGCCGATCGCGGGCCCGAGCGACGCCCCCACGATGCCGCCGACCGCCCCCACTCCGAGGACCAGGCCGATGAGCGCGGGTGACAGGCCGAGCTCGCGCGCCGTGAAGAGCACGACGATCGCGTGGAAGACGAAGTTGAAGAGGTTGACCGTCGCGGCGCAGCCGAGCGACGCCCTCAGAGTCGGGTGGCCGAACAGAAACCGGAAGCCCTCGGCCAGGCGCCGCCGTGCCCCTTCCATCTCGGCCGTCTCGACCGGAGGCTCGTCGATCCGGATGCGACCGACGAAGAGCGCGGAGCCGACGAAGGACAGGGCGTCCACGAGCAGGGCCACGGGCGCGCCGAGAGCCTGGACGAGGAAGCCCGCCGCGGGCGGGCCGCCGACGAACGAGACCGAGCGGCTGACGCTGAGGACGCCGTTCGCCTCGACGACGTCGGCTCGCGGCACGAGGCGGACGAAGAAGGCGCTGTACGCGGCGCCGAAGACGGTGCTGAACGCGCCGACGAGGAACGCAGCGGCGATCAGGTGCTCGACCGTGAGCGCGTCGAGGGCGAATGCGAGCGGCACGGTCACGAGCACGAGCGCGCGGCCGAGGTCGCCGGCGACGAGCACCAGCTTGCGGCGTGCGCGCCGATCGACCCATAGCGCCGCGGCGAGCGAGAACAGGAGATACGGGAGCCAGGCCGCCGCCGCGAGCACGCCCATCTCCGCCGCCGACGCGTCCAGGACGAGGACGGC
>JBOHAW010000062.1:0-1973 GCA_050697975.1 Gaiellaceae bacterium | reverse complement strand
AGCCGACGCGCGGATTCGAACCGCGGACCCCTTCATTACGAGTGAAGTGCTCTACCAGCTGAGCTACGTCGGCAGGGGCGAATCAGTATAGCCCTGCCGTTTCGGGCTACCCGTCCTTCTTGTCCTTCGGGCCCTTGTCGTCGCCGCCGCTCTCCTGGTCGTCCTTCGGCTTCGGCCCAGCAGGTGCCTCGGATACCGCCTGGGCGGCTGCCGTCTGCGCCGGAGCGGGCTCCGGGGCGACTGCCGGCGGCGACGGAATCGACGCCTCGCTCCTCGACTTCTTCCCGCCGCGCTCACCTTGGTCGCTGCCGGATTGCCCGTGCTCGCTGGTGGATCGGCCACGCTCGCGGCCTGCCGGGTTCGCGCTTCCGGGCGCCCCGACGGCGGCTGCGGACCCGTCCCTCTCGGCCGTCGCCGACTGCCCTCGGCCCTTCCCGCGCCCTCGGGGCGGCTCGGCCTTCCGCCCCTCGCGCGGACGCGCATCGGCCGGCGAGGCATCGTCCTCGCCGTCCACCGCCTGCTTCCGCGGCGGGGTCGTGACGGGGGTAATCGGTACGTCGCGGCTCCGAGACTTGGCCACGGAGGACGTCGGTGGCATCACCGCCACGCCCGCCCGAGCCGAGGATGCATCGGGCGTCACGGCCTGCCGCACCGCAGGCGCGCGCTCGGCCGCGGGAGCGATGGCCGCCGACGAGCTCGGCAGCATCGCAGGCGGCTTGGGCGCCTGGTCGCGCGGGACACTGGCGACGACGCCGACGGTGGTCACGGCGGCCGCCGTCACGATCGCCTTCGCCGCGGCTCCGCCGGTGAAGAGCGCCTTGAGCCCGGTCACCAGCCACCCGGCGTCGAGAGCGTGGCCGAGGCGCCCGATCCCGCGCTTCGCCTTCGTCGGCTGCTCGAGTCCCTTCGCCAGCGAGCGACGGGCGCGGAAGATCAGCGTCTCGACGGCGGGCTGGCTGATCTCCATGTGCGCGGCGATCTCGCGGTAGGAGAGTCCTTGCCACTCGCGCAGGAGGATGGCCGTCTGCTGGCTCCGCGGCATGGCGGCCAGCGCCTCCTCGAGGTCGATCAGCTCGTCCGAGCCCCTCTGCTGCGGCGCCGGCACGACGTCCTGGAGCACGTGCAGGTCGCCCGGCGACTCGACGCGGCGGCGGCGCCACGAGGAGCGCCGGCGCGTGAGGCAGACGTTGTGCGCGATCTTGAACAGCCAGGCCGACTCGGCGTCCGGCGTGATGCCGCGGCTGAGGCCGCGAAACGCGTTCAGGAAGGTGCTCTGGGCGGCGTCCTCGGCCTCCTCGCGCGAGCCGAGCTGGTAGAGGCAGAAGCCGAAGATCTGCTTGCCGTAGCGCTCGTAGAGATCCCGCGTGGCATCGGCCTCGGGCGCCAAGCGCTCGACGGCTGTCGCTCTACCTACCTCGGGGACGGCGGCCAAGGGACCTCAGTGTGCGCGAGACTCGCCGGCGGCGCAACCCTCACCCGGTTACGGCCGAGGCGGGACCCGCCAGCTCGCGGCGCAGGCGGACGAAGAGCGCCTCGAGCGCCAGACCGGGATTGAGGTTGAACTCCTCGAGCTCGCGCCACGCCCGCCGCACCTCCTCGCTCGCCCGCTCGGCGCCGAGCATGCGCTCGCGCGTGCCGTCCTCGGCGAGATCGGCGAGCCGGTCGAAGTGGATGACCGCATGCTCGGCCCCCGCGGCGACGACGACGAGATCGCGGTACCAGGCGGCCAGCTCCTCGAGCCCGGCGAGGAGCTCGTCGCGCTCCGCCCCTCGCTGCGCCCGCCGCGCATGCTGCTCGGCCTCGCGGGCCGGAAGCTCCCGTCCCTCGAGGGCCTCCTCGGCGCTCTGCTTCGCCGTCGCGCCGCGCTCGCGCATGCCCTGGAGCAACCGCGCGGCCGCTTCGGCGGGCTCGAAGGCGGGGTCGCGGTAGACCTCGCGCGCGACCTCGATCAGCGTCGTGCGGCGACCGGCGGC
>JBOHAW010000061.1:0-7404 GCA_050697975.1 Gaiellaceae bacterium | reverse complement strand
GTCGACTTGCCGCAGCCGGACTCGCCCACGAGCCCGACGATCTGGCCCGGCGCGACCTCGAGGCTGGCGCCGGCGACGGCGCGGACCGGGCCGAGGTTGCGGCGCTCGTACTCGACGACGACGTCCTCGAGGGCGAGGGCGGCGGTCACGAGCCAAGGGGGTCGACGGGGCAGGCGAGCGTGCGCCCGTTCACCGGGACGAGCGGCGGGACCGCCTCCCGGCAGGACGCCAGCGCGTACTCGCAGCGCGGGTGGAAGGCGCAGCCGGGCGGAACGTGGCGTGGTGGGGGCGGCGACCCCGGGATGGCGACGAGCGGCGTGGCCGCCCGCTCCGGGTGCGGGAGCGCGTCGAGGAGCCCTCGCGTGTACGGGTGGCGCGGGTGGCCGAGCACGTCGGCGCGGCCGCCTGACTCGACGACGCGACCCGCGTAGAAGACCGCGACGCTGTCGGCGATCGCCGAGAGGACGCCGAGGTCGTGCGTGATCAGGACGATTGCGAGGCCCGACTCGCGCCGGAGCCGGTCGAGCAGACGGATGATGCCGGCCTGAACCGTGACGTCGAGGGCCGTGGTCGGCTCGTCGGCGACGAGGAGCGCCGGCCGGCAAGCGAGCGCGACGGCGATGGCGATTCGCTGGCGCATCCCGCCGGAGAACTGGTGCGGGAAGGCGCGCAGCGCGCTGTCCGGATCGGGGATCCGCACCTGGTGCAGTAGCTCGAGCGCCCGCGCCGACGCTTCCCTCCGCCCGAGTCCCAGGTGCCGGCGCACGTGCTCCGTCAGCTGCGTCCCGACGGACAGCATCGGGTGGAGGGACGTCATCGGGTCCTGGAAGACCATCGCGAGCTCGCGGCCGCAGATCCGCCGCAGCTCCCGGCGCGGCAGGCGGAGCAGGTCGCGCCCCTCGAAGAGCGCACGGCCTTCGACGGCGGCGCCGGGCGGCAGCAGCCCCATCAGCGCGAGCACCGACATCGTCTTTCCGCTGCCGCTCTCCCCGGCGATGCCGAACACCTGGCCGGGCTCGACGCTGTAGTCGATCCCGTCCACCACGGTCGCGGGCCCGGCACGAGTCGGCAGCCGGACCCGGAGGGCCTCGACGTCCAGCAGCGTGGTCACAGCCGCTCCCTCGATTCGCGCGCGGTCCTCGGATCGAAGATGTCGCGAAGGCTGTCGCCGACGAAGTTGAACGCGAGCACGGCCGTGAAGATGGCCAGGCCGGGGAACGTTCCCATCCACCAGAACTGGAAGTACTGGGTGCCCGTGGCGACCATCGACCCCCACTCGGCGGCGGGGGGCTGGGCGCCGAGGCCGAGGAACGACAGCCCGGAGAGCAGGAGGATCGCGTTGCCCACGTCGAGGGTGGCGAGGACGAGCACCGGGCCGACGACGTTCGGGAGCACCTCGCGGACGAGCGAGCGTCGGGACGAGGCGCCGAGCAGCCGCGTCGCCCAGACGTACTCCGAGTCGCCGACCGAGAGGACCAGGCTGCGTACGACTCGCGCGTAGGACGGCCAGGCGACGATCACGAGGGCGAGGACGGCGTTCGTGAGCCCACGCCCGAGCGCGGCCGTGACGACCATCGCCAGGATGATCGCGGGGAACGCAAAGACGAGATCGGCCAGCCGCATGACGACTCCGTCCGCCAGGCCGCGGAAGTAGCCGGCGAAGGCGCCCAGGACGCCGCCGATCGTCGACGCGAGCACGACGAGGAGGACGCCGAGCGGCAGCGAGATGCGGGCGCCGTAGAGCACGCGCGAGAAGACGTCGCGCCCGAGCTCGTCCGTGCCGAAGAGGTGGTCGGACGACGGCGCGGCGAACGGCTCGAAGGTCTGGGCCAGCGGATCGTGGGGCGCGACGAGCGGCGCGAGCGCCGCGACGAGGAACCAGACGAGGGCGATCGTCGCCCCGACGATGGTGAGTGGCTGCCGCCAGACGGGGCGGGCGCCGCGCGGCCGGAGGCGCCGCAGGAGGGGCCGATCCGGTGCGACCGTCGTGCTCATGCGACGCGGATTCGCGGGTCGATGACCCCGTAGAGGACGTCGACGACGAAGTTGACGCTGATGTAGACGACGGCGACGAAGAGGCTGACGCCCATGATCGCGGGCAGATCGAGCGTCACGGCGCTGCGATAGGCGTACTGGCCGATCCCCGGCCAGGCGAAGATCGTCTCCACCAGCACCGTTCCGGTCAGGACGTTCGCGAAGATCAGACCGATGACGGTGACGACCGAGGGCAGGGCGGCGCGAAGGACGTGCCGGACGAGCACGCTCGCTTCGGAGAGGCCTTTCGCCCGGGCCGCGCGGACGTAGTCGTTGCCGATCACCTCGAGCACGGCCGAGCGCGTGTAGCGGGTCAGCAGGCCGACGTTGTAGGCGGCGAGGACGAGCGCGGGGAGGATCATGTGGTGGAGCGCGTCCCACGCCGTGCCCCACTGCCCCGCCAGCAGGGCGTCGACGGCGTACATGCCCGTCGTGTGCGGCGGCGCCAGGATGCCCGGGTCGAGCCGGTCTCCGCCCGGGAACCACCCGAGCCGGAAGAAGAACACGTAGAGCGCGACGAGGGCGATCCAGAAGGTCGGCATCGAGATGCCGGCGAGTGAGACGACGCGCAGGGCGTGGTCGGTGAACCGGTTTCGGCGGACGGCGGCGACCACGCCGAAAACCGTCCCGACGAGGATGGCGATGAGCGTCGAGAGGATCGCCAGCTCCGCCGTCGCCGGGGCGTACGTGGCGAGGTTCTGCCGGACGGGCTGGTGGTCCTGGAGCGACTCCCCCAGGTCGCCGTGGAGCAGGTTCGTGAGGTAACGCCAGTACTGGACCGGAACCGGCTCGTCGAGCCCGTAGCGCTCCTCGAACGCCTTCACCGCGGCCGGATCGGCGGCGGCCTGCTCGCCGAGGTTGGCCGCCACCGGGTCGCCGGGCACGAGCTGGGTGAACCCGAACGCGATCAGCGTGATTCCGAGGCCGAGCAGAACGAGCGCGGCCATGCGGCGGAGAAGGAAGCGGGCGAAGGGCGGAGCCGGGACGCGCGGGAGGGTCACGGGGAGGCCTCGATCGTAACGCCGCCCCGAAAAGGGCTTCCTGTCATCGCGATCCGCGGCTGACCTGGACGACGGCTGCTACGCGGGCTGGAACAACTCCACGGCGTTGCCGGCGCTGTCTTCGAGCACGATCTGCTTGCCGCCCGGGCCGCTTACGATCTCGTTTCGGAAGCCGAGTCCGGCTCGCTTCAGCTCCCCGACTTTGGCTTCGAGATCCTCGACCACGATGACAAAGCGATTCCAACCACCCGGCTCGGGGCGGCGGCCGTCGGGCATTGGTCGGGCGGCCGAGCTCTGCGGCCCGCTCAGCCAGAGCGAGAGTTCGAGGCGCGTCACGATCGCGAAGGCGGGCCCCATTCTCTGCTCCACGGTGAAGCCGAGATGGTCGACGTAGAACGCAACAGCCGCGTCGACGTCGTCGACCAGATATCTCACGACCGCCATCGGCGTCGCTCCTGCATCACGCTCCTGACCGTGTGAAGCGTCACTCTATTTGTCGATCGAGCGGAAGGCACTCGGTGGCAACGACCACACAGTCCCGGCCTCGACGGCCAGGGAGAATGTCAAACGCCAGCGCAGCGAGAAGCGCGGCCCCGTGACGACGTCACGGCCGGAACTCCCATTCTCGGGCCGCAGCGCTCGGGCGCGGAGCCTCGACACGCCGCTGCGGAGATTCCTGCGTACCGAGACCGGCGGCGCGGCCGTCTTGCTCGCCGCGGCGATCGCTGCGCTGCTGTGGGTGAACGTCGACGCGTCGTCCTACGCCGGGCTCTGGGAGACGACGCTTTCGATCGACGTCGGCGGATCGGGTGTTGCGCTGGAACTTCGCCACTGGGTGAACAGCGGGCTGATGACGTTCTTCTTCTTCGTCATGGGTCTCGAGGCGCGCCGGGAGTTCGACCTTGGCGAGCTGCGCGAGCGGCGGCGGTTCGCGTTGCCGATGCTGGCCGCGATCGGCGGAATGGCGGTCGCGGTCGCCATCTACCTGGCTTTCAACGGGGGGCGTTCGTCCGGGCAGGGCTGGGGGGTCGCGATGTCGACCGACACCGCCTTCGCGCTCGGCTTGCTCGCGCTCGTCGGACCGCGCTTTCCCGACCGCCTGCGGGCGTTCATGCTCACTGTCGTCGTCGTCGACGACATCCTCGCGCTCGTCGTCATCGCGACCGTCTACACGGAGCACGTCACGGTCTCGGCGCTCCTCGCGGCCCTCGGTTTGTTCGGCGCTGTCCTCGTCGCCCGCGCCCTCGGCGTTCATCACGGCCTCGTCTACGCTGCGCTCGGGGCGGCAGTCTGGGTGGCGCTGCTCGAGTCGGGCGTGGAGCCGGTCGTCGTCGGCCTCGCTATGGGCCTCTTGACGTTTGCCTACCCAGCGGCGCGCTCGGACCTCGAAAGCGCGACTGAGCGGTTTCGGGAGTTCCGCGAGCAGCCCACGCCGGAGCTGGCACGCTCCGCGCGCGAGGGGCTCAGGTCGGCGATCTCTCCGAACGAGCGGCTGCAGCAGCTCTACCACCCGTGGACGAGCTACGCGATCGTTCCGCTGTTCGCGCTCGCGAACGCGGGCATCGCCATCGACGGCGGCTTCCTGAGGCGAGCCTTCAGCTCGCCGATCACGCTCGGGATCCTGTTCGGCTACCTCGTCGGGAAGCCGGTTGGCATCCTCGCCATGTCGTGGGTGGTCACGCGACTGAGCCGCGCTCGGCTGCGGCCACCGGTGGGCTGGGCGGCCGTCGCGGGCGGCGGCACGATCGCCGGGATCGGCTTCACCGTGTCGCTGCTGGTCGCGACGCTCGCCTTCGGCGGGCGGCAGCTCGAGGAGGCGAAGCTCGGCATCCTCAGCGCCGCCCTCGGCGCCTCGATCGTCACCTGGCTGCTGTTCCGCGCGACTGCGCTGCTGCCTCGGCGCCTCCGGGTCCGCGCCCTGCTCGGCACCGCCGAGCCGCTCGTCGACCTCTACATCGAGGTCGATCCGGAACGCGACCACGTCCGCGGGCCGATCGACGCACCGGTCACGATCGTCGAGTACGGCGACTTCGAGTGCCCCTACTGCGGGCAGGCCGAACCTGTCGTCCGAGAGCTCCTCCGCGACTTCGGCGACGTCCAGTACGTCTGGCGGCACCTGCCGCTGAACGACGTGCACCCGCGCGCCCAGCTCGCCGCCGAGGCGGCCGAAGCCGCTGCCGCTCAGGACGCGTTCTGGCCGATGCACGACCTGCTCCTCGACCACCAGGACGCGCTCCGAGCATCTGACCTCATCCACTACGCGGAGCAGCTCGGCCTCGACGTCGAGCGCTTCTCGGACGACCTACGCAGGCACGGCGGCGCAAGCCGGGTCGACGAGGACGTCGACAGCGCCGATCTCAGCGGCGTCTCAGGCACTCCCAGCTTCTTCATCAACGGGCGACGCCACCACGGGGCCTACGACATCGCCACGCTCTCGGCCGCCGTACGCGCGGCGGGAGCACGGGCGGCGCTGGCGACGTGACGCCCGCCTCCTCCACCTCGCCAACCGTGCGTTTCGCACGGCGCGAAGGGTGCGGGTAACCGTACGCGCGAGACGGGGTCTCACAGGTAGCGTCGGGCCCATGACCCATCGCGCCGACCTTGCCGGCCCTGTCAATCCCTGGATCGTCCTCGTCCTTGTCTGCATCGCGCAGTTCATGGTCGTCCTCGACGCGACGATCGTGAACGTCGCGCTGCCGTCGATCCAGACCGACCTCGAGATGTCCGATGCGAACCTCCAGTGGGTGGTCAACTCGTACGCGCTGCTCTTCGGCGGGTTCCTGCTGCTGGGTGGCCGTGCGGGCGACCTCGTCGGGCACAAGCGCGTGTTCCTCGTCGGCGTCATCATCTTCACGCTCGCGTCGCTGGTCTGCGGTATCGCGCAGAGCGAGATCTGGCTCGTCCTCGCGCGCGGCCTGCAGGGCCTCGGCGCGGCGTTCGTGTCGCCGGCCGCGCTCTCGATCATCACCACGACCTTCAAAGAGGGCGCGGAGCGGACGAAGGCGATGGCCGTGTGGGCGGCGATCGCGGTCGGCGGGGGCGCCGTGGGCCTGCTGCTCGGAGGGATTCTCACCGACGCGCTCTCGTGGCCGTGGATCTTCTTCGTCAACGGCCCGATCGGCATTGTCGCGTTCGTCCTGTCGCTGCGGCTCGTGCCCGAGTCGAAGGACGAGCAGGCGCACCGGAGCTTCGACCTTGCGGGAGCGGTGGCCGTCACCGGCGGGCTGATCGCGCTTGTCTTCGGGATCGTCCGGTCGAGTCAGTCCGGGTGGGGATCCGCAGAGGTGCTCGGCTTCCTGACGCTCGCCGTCATCCTGCTGGTCGGATTCGTCGTGATCGAGCGCCGCTCCGCCGAACCGCTCGTGCGCCTGTCGATCTTCTCCGTGCGAACCGTCCGCGGCGCGAACGTCGCGATGTTCGTGGTCGCCTGCGGGCTGTTCGCCATGTTCTTCTTCAACACGCTCTACGTGCAGCGCGTGCTCGGCTACTCGGCGCTCGAGGCAGGGCTCGCGTTCCTCCCGTTCACCTTCGGGATCATCGTCGGCGCCGGGCTCTCCCAGAAGCTGTTGCCGGCACTCGGGGCCCGCGAAGTGCCTCTCATCGGGCTGACTCTGGCGGTCGCGGGGCTCCTCCTCTTCCTCCGGCT
This sequence comes from Gaiellaceae bacterium, assembly GCA_050697975.1. Lineage (GTDB taxonomy): Bacteria > Actinomycetota > Thermoleophilia > Gaiellales > Gaiellaceae > JBOHAW01. The sequence goes on along the minus strand of JBOHAW010000061.1, from coordinate 723 downwards.
GACGCCTGACGGGACGTACCTCGTCGACCTTCTCCCCGGGATCATGCTCGCGTCGATCGGAATGGGGCTGACGTTCGTGCCGGTCACGCTCATCGCCACGAGCGGGATCCCCGCCGGCGACGCAGGCCTCGCCTCCGGGCTGTTCAACACGTCACAACAGGTCGGCGGCGCGCTGGGGCTGGCGGTGCTCTCGACCATCGCGACGAGCAGGACGTCGGACGTGCTCGGGTCGCTCGGGCGGGAACCCAGCCAGACCGACACGGCGAGCGCGCTCGTCGATGGATTCCACCTCGCGTGGATCGGGAGCGCCGTGCTCCTCGGAGCCGGGGCGGTGCTCCTCCTCGCGCTCCTGCGCCGCCGAGACGTTGTCGCCGCGAGCCACGGCGAGGCAGCTCCCGTCGTGGCGTGAGAGTTCAGTCGGGCTGCGGCACGATCCGGATGTAGGGCCGCGGCGCCTCCCAGCCGTCGGGGTAGGTCTCCTTGGCCTCCTCGTTGGACACCGAGCCGGCGATGATCACGTCCTCGCCCTGCTGCCAGTTCACCGGTGTCGCCACCTTGTGCTTGGCGGTCAGCTGCAGCGAGTCGATCACCCGCAGCACCTCGTCGAAGTTGCGGCCCGTCGTCATCGGGTAGACGAGGACGAGCTTGACCTTCCTGTCCGGACCGATGACAAAGACGTTGCGAACGGTCTGGTTGTCGGCCGGCGTGCGCGCGGCCGGATCG
>JBOHAW010000060.1:0-8319 GCA_050697975.1 Gaiellaceae bacterium | reverse complement strand
CCGGCCAGCACGAGCGCCTGAGCCTGGGCGCGGCTCTCGGCCAGCCCGCGCTCGACGAGGAGGACGTCAACCCGCTTCTTCACCCCGAACAGGCTAACGGCCGAGATCGCTCGTGCTCAGGCCCCGGGCGGCCATGTCCTCTCACGCCGTTCGAGGTCAGGCTGCCGGACGGCCCTCGAGCCTCTCGGCGACCGTGCGCGCGATCGCACGGAAGGCCTCCGCCTGCGGGCTGCTCGGCTGGACGACGAGCAGCGGCCGGCCGCGGTCTCCCGCCTCGGCGACCGCGGGATCGAGCGCGATCCGTCCGATCTGCTCCACTCCGAGCGCCCAGATCGAGCGCTCCTCGCGCACGGCCGGGAAGACCGTCACCTCCTGGCCGCAGTGCGGACAGACGAGTCCGCTCATGTTCTCGATTCCGCCGAGAATCGGCACGTCCTCGTCACGAAAGAGCTCGACGACGCGCTTGGCGTCGAGATGGGCGGCATCCTGAGGCGAGACGACGACGATCGCGCCCGCGAGCGGCAGGAGGCCCACGAGCTGCTGCTGGACGTCGGCCGTGCCCGGAGGAAGGTCGACGATCAGGAAGTCGAGGTCGCCCCACGCCACGTCGCGGATCAGCTGGCGGCCGACGAACTCGACCATCTGTCCCGGCCACGCGAGCGCCTGCTCCTCCGCGAGCAGGAAGCCGACGGACATCAGCCGCAGGCCGAAGCGCTCGACCGGCTCGAGGTGGATCCCGCCCGCGCGCCACAGACCCCACCGATTCAGGCGCTCGGTGCGCTTGATGTTGACCATGAGCGGGATGTCGGGCCCGTAGAAGTCGGCGTCCAGGAGACCGACCGCGGCGCCCCGCTCGGTGAGCGCCAGCGCGAGGTTGAGGCTGATCGTGGACTTTCCGACACCGCCCTTGCCGCTGCCGACGGCGACGACGTACCGCGCCGGCGAGTCCGTCACGAGGTGCGGGCGGCGAGCCCCGAGACGATCTCGGCCAGGACGGACGTGTCGGCCGGGATCTCCGCCAGCCGGGACTGCGCGCGCCCGGCGGCGGCGTCGGCGAGCGCTCTGGCGCCGTCCGACCCGTGCGTCTCCACGTAGCCGTCGCCGTCGAGAATGTCGTCGACGATCTGGAAGAGTGGCCCGAGCTCCGCCGAGAATGCCCGCCACGGCCCTTGCTCGTGCTCCGGCACCTGGGCCACGTGCAGCGCGCAACCGACGGCAGCCTCGAACAGGCAGCCCGTCTTGAGCCGGTGCACGGTCGCCTCGTCGTCCCGCTGACCCGTCAGGTCGAGGAACTGACCGCCGATCATCCCGAGCGTCGCCGCGGCGAGCTCCCGGGCGACGGCCGTGGTCTCGTAGGAGAGCGCGAGCCGGAACGCCTCCGCGAGCAGCGCGTCGCCCGCGATCACGGCCACGGCCTCGCCGAACCGGACGTGCGTGGTCGGGCGGCCGCGGCGGACTGAGTCGTCGTCGAGCGCCGGCAGGTCGTCGTGGACGAGCGAGAACGTGTGCACGAGCTCGACGGCCGCCGCCGCCGGCAGCAGTGCCTCGGGCCGGCAGCCGGCTGCCTCGCCCGTCGCCAGGCAGAGCACCGGCCTGACGCGCTTCCCTCCGCCCTCGAGCGCGTAGCGCATCGCCTCGCCGAGCCCGCCGAGCTCCGGCGTCAGCGCCAGCTCCTCGAGGTAGGACTCGACGAGCGCGCGCTGCTCGTCAGGGGCCTGCATCGCCGCCCCTCCGAGCTCGCTGGAGCTCCGCCTCGACCTGTTTCGCGAGCTCGGCGAGCTCGGCCAGGACGTCGATCGCCGCCTCGGCGCTTTCCGCCTCCGCGAGACGCTCGAGCTCGGCGCGCGTGGCCTCGAGCCGTGCCAGCAGCTCCTCGGCGCGCGCGAGCGATTCTTCCGCGCTCATGCGCTCACGACGGTCATGCCGCCTCCTGTGCGAGCCGTCCGAGGATGCCGTTCACGAGTCGACCGGCGTCCTCGGTCGCATACCGCTTGGCCAGGGTGACCGCCTCGTCGATCGCGACCTCGACCGGAACCTCGGCGGAGTCGAGCTCGTGCAGGGCGATGCGCAGGATCGTGCGCTCCACCGCGCCGAGGCGGTCCGCCGTCCAGCCCTCCGTCGCCTCGGTGATGCGCCGGTCGAGCTCCTCCGCCCGGGCCGCCACGCCCTCGGCGAGCCCGCGCGCGAACTCATCCACCTCGCCCTCGTAGAGCGACGCGAGCGGCTGACCGGTCACGTCCCACTGGTAGAGCAGGATGAACGCGGTCCGGCGGCCCGCACGGCGGCCGAGGCTCACGTGTCGAGCTCCTCGACCGCGACCTCGACTGCGCTCGTCTCGAGGCCGCAGGTCGAGCGCAGGGCCTCGGCGATCCGTTCCTGCACGTCCCGGGCGACGTCGGGCAGGACACGCCCGAAGCGGACGGCGAGCTCGAGCGTCACCCGGGCGCTGCCGTCCTGTACCTCGACGTCCAGTCCGCGCCGCGGCCGGCGCACGCGGGCGCCCTCGACGCTCTCGGCCGAGCGAAGCACGATCTGAGACAGCACGGCCGGTGCGACCGTGATCGTGCCGCCGGATGCCTGGATGACGTAGTTGTCGCTCATGGCGCGGCGAGGGCAGGCAAGCGGCCCTCGGCCTCGGCAAGGTAGCTGGTCGAGTATTCGCCGCTCCGAAACTCGTCGCTCCCGACGATCTCGATCGCCGCCTCGCGCGTCGTCGGAACTCCCGTCAGCTCGAGCTCGCGCAGCGCGCGGAGGGCGCGGGTGATCGCCGCCGGTCGGTCCGCGTCCCAGACGATCAGCTTGGCGAGCAGGGAGTCGTACCAGGGCGGCACGGTGGTGCCGTCCTCGATGTGCGTGTCGAGACGGATGCCGGGGCCGAGCGGAGGGCGCAGGCGCTCGACCCGGCCGGGGGACGGGAGGAAGCCGCGGGACGGGTCCTCGGCGTTCAGCCGGATCTCGATCGCGTGTCCGCGCCGCGGCGCCCGGCCGGTGACCGCGAGCGGCTCGCCGGCGGCGATCCGGAGCTGCTCGCGCACGATGTCGATGCCGGTCACGGCCTCGCTCACCGGGTGCTCCACCTGGAGCCGCGCGTTCAGCTCGATGAACGAGAACGCCCCGTCCGGCCCGACGAGGAACTCGAACGTGCCGGCGTTGCGGTAGCCGATCGCCCGGCACGCCCGTTCGGCGGCCGCCTCCATCTCCTCGCGGCTCTCCGCCGTCAGCGCCGGCGAGGGCGACTCCTCGATCAGCTTCTGGTGCCGGCGCTGGATCGAGCACTCCCGGTCGCCCAGCGTGAGCACGCCGCCCGCGCCGTCCGCGAGCACCTGGACCTCGACGTGCCGCGCGGGCACGAGGGCCTTCTCGAGGTAGACGCCGCCGTCGCCGAATGCGGCCTCCGCCTCGCGTGCGGCCGTCGCGTACGCGCCCTCGAGCTCCGCGGGCGTCGCGACGAGCCGCATTCCCTTGCCGCCTCCACCCGCCACCGCCTTCACCAGCACCGGATACCCGAGCTCGGCGGCCGCCGCCCGCGCCTCCGCCAGGCTCACTTCGCCCTCCGTGCCGGGCACGAGCGGCACGTCCGCAGCGGCAAGCTCGGCCTTCGCCAGCGCCTTGTCGCCCATGCGGGCCATCGTGCCGGCGTCCGGCCCGACGAAGACGAGGTCGTTGTCGTCGCACGCCAGCACGAACTCCGGGTTCTCGGCCAGGAACCCGTAGCCAGGGTGGACGGCCTCGCAGCCCGTCGTCGCCGCCGCCGCGATCACCGCCGGAATGCTGAGGTAGCTCTCGGCGGCGGGCGGCGGGCCGATTCGCACCGCGCGGTCGGCGAGGCGGACGTGCAGCGCCTCCGTGTCGGCGGTCGAGTACACCGCGACCGCCTCGGCGCCGAGCTCGTGCAACGCGCGGATGATGCGGACGGCAACCTCACCCCGGTTCGCGACGAGGACCCGGTCGAACACTAAATCGCGTCGAGCGGACGGCCGTTGAGAGGCTCGAGCTCGAAGAGCAGCTGGCCGAACTCGACCGGCTCCGCGTTGCCGACGTGGATCGCGCGCACGATTCCCTCGATCTCGGCCTTCACCTCGTTCATCAGCTTCATCGCCTCGAGGATGCACAGCGTCTGACCCGGCGCGACGGGGTCGCCCTCCTGGACGAACGGGGCCGCGCCGGGCTCTGCCGCGCGGAAGAACGTCCCGACCATCGGCGACTCGATGCGCACGATCGCGTCCGCCGGCGGGACGAGCAAGGCCTCACCGGGCTCGATGAGGGCGGGCGATGCGAGCGGGAGCGGCGGGCCCTCCTCGGTGCGCCGCACCGTCACGCGCATGTCGTCCTCCTCGATCGTCACCTCGGCGACTCCCGTCTCCTGGACGATCCGCACGAGCTCTCGGATCCGCTCGGCGCGCGCCTGGTCGACGCCGCCGGCGGCGAGGGACTCCTCCTTGCGGCTGCGACCGCGAATCGTCTGCAGCAGCGGCTCGGCGTCGTCGCCGAACAGTCCCAGCAGCAGCAGCTCCTCCTCGCTTGCGGCCAGCCCCTCGGCCTGGTCGCGGACGTCGGAGAGCTCCGTCGGAGCGGCGTTCTCCTCCGAATCGGGGTCGGCCGTGAGCTCGACCGCGCGCCGGACTGTGGGATCGACGTGGGCCGGCGGCTCGCCGTACGTGCCGGCGAGCAGCGCGCGGAACTCGTCGGCAACGGTGCCGTAGCGGCTCGCGGAAAGGACGTGCAGGAGTGCCTGCGAGGCGAGGATCTGGCCGATCGGCGCCGCGAGCGGCGGCGAGCCGGCCTCCTCGCGCACGCGCTCGAGCTCGTCGATCACCTCGTCGATGCGGTCGCCCGCGGCATGTGCGCGCAGATGCGCGTCGAGCGCGGCGATCAGCCCCGCCGGAAGATCGTGCTGCGCCGCGCGCACGGCGATCCGGGGTGCGAGCGGGATCACGGGCTCGTCGCCGATGTGCTCGACCACCAGATCCGACGCCTGCCACAGCGCGTCAACGTTCACTCCGGGGTCGAGCCCGAGGCCCGCGAGCGCCTCGGCGAGAGCCTCCCCCGAGACGCGGTGCAGGGTGAACGCGACCGGATACACGGCGCAGGCGATCAGGTCGGCGCCGGCGCGCGCGGCCTCGAGCGCGGCCGCGAGGGCGTTGCCGGCCGAGCCCTGGCAGTAGATGCCGACCGGCAGGCCGGTCGCGTCCGCGAGGCGTCCGATCAGCTCGTGCGCGCGATGGGGCTGCAGCGAGCCGGTCGGGTCGTGCAGGAGGACGCGCTCAGCGCCGAGACCGGCGAGCTTCCGCGCCTGCTCGACGAGCTCGTTCGTCTCGCCGGTCGGGCCGGGGCTGTAGACGAGACCGCCCTCGAACTCGCGTCCGGCCGCGTCGATCGCCTCCGCGGCGTCGCTGAGGTTAGACACGTCGTTGAGCGGGTCGTTGAGCCGGAAGACGTCGATGCCGTTGGCCGCGGCTGAGGCGACGAACCGGCGCACGAAGTCGTTGTCGACGGGGCGCGAGCCGACGAGGAAGCGGCCGCGAAGCGCCAGGCCGAGCGGAGTCTTCGTGCGGGCCTTGAGCGCGCGGATCCGCTCCCACGGGCTCTCGATGCCGCGGCGGACCGCGCTGTCGAAGCACCCGCCGCCCGTCACCTCGAGGTAGGCGAAGCCGGCCCCGTCGAGGATCTCCGCCAGCCGGAGCAGGTCGGCGGTCGGGATCCGGCCGGCGAGCGGCTCCTGGCCGAGCAGCCGGATCGTGGTGTCGACGAGCTTGGGCACGGACCGAGACCTTAACGAGTAGGTTCCTGCGGTGGAGACGACCGAGCGGGCGGTCCGAGCCGCGCTGGAGCGACCTCGAGCCCCCGGCGCGCGAGCGCGCGCGCCGGCGCAGAGCCAAGGGAATCAGGCGCGCGAGATGTAGCGGCGCTCGCGGGTGTCGACCTTGATCCGGTCGCCCACGTTCACGAACAGCGGCACCTGCACGACGGCGCCCGTCTCAAGCGTCGCCGGCTTCGTCACGTTCGAGACCGTGTCGCCCTTCACGCCCGGCTCCGTCTCGGTGACCGCGAGCTCGACCGACGCCGGCAGCTGCACCCCGCACGGGCGCCCGTCCACGGTCAGCATCTGCACGGAGCTCGAGGGCTGGACGAAGTCGAGCACGTCCGCGACGCTGCCCCGCGGCAGGCCGAACTGCTCGAACGTCTCCTCGTCCATGAACACGACCTCGTCGCCCGCGTCGTAGAGGTACTGGACCTGCTTGACCTCGGTGTGGACGCGGGTGAACTTCTCGCCGGCGCGAAACGTGCGGTCGACGACCGAGCCGCTCTCGAGGCTCTTCACCTTCGTGCGGACGAACGCGCCGCCCTTGCCGGGCTTCACGTGCTGGAACTCGACGATGCGCCAGACGCCGCCGCCGAGCTCGATGTGCATGCCGTTCTTGAACTGGTTCGTGCTGACGGTCTCGGCCACGCCGCGCGCAGTCTAGCCACACCTCAATCGACCGTAACGAGATCCTTCGTGTAGGAGCTGAGCACCTCCGCGCCGTCGTCGGTGACCACGACGAGGTCCTCGATCCGGATTCCGCCCAGGCCCTCGAGGTAGATGCCCGGCTCGACCGTGACCACGTTCCCCGGGCGCAGCACCTCGTCGTCGGGCGCGGTCGGCGCCAGTCGGGGCTGCTCGTGGACGAGCATGCCGACGCCGTGCCCGAGGCCGTGTCCGAACATGCCGTGGAACTCGGTCCGGTCGATCTGCTCGCGCACGAGTGCGTCCACGTCCTTTCCGCGCTCTCCGGCGCGCACGGCCTCGAGTCCGGCCAGCTGCGCCTCCAGGCAGACGGCGTACGCCTCGCGCAGACGCTCCGGCAGCGGCCCCGTCGCGAACGTGCGCGTGCAGTCGGAGTTGTACGCTCCGATCCGGCAGCCGGCGTCGACGACAACGGTCTGCCCCGTCTCGACGGTGCGCTCCCCGGAGTCCGCGTGGGGACGCGAGCCGTTCGGGCCGGAGGCGACGATGATGTCGAACGCGAGCTCGTCGGCGCCCTCCTCGCGGAAGAGCTGCTCCATGCGCCAGGCGAGGGCTCGCTCGGTGGAGCCGACGAACCGCTCCTCCGCCATGCGCGCGTAGGCCCGGTCCGTGACCTCGGCGGCACGGCGGATGGTCGCGAGCTCGTCGGCGTCCTTGACCGCGCGCATGCGCTCGACGAGACCGCTCACCGGCACGAGATCGAGACCGCCGTCGCGCAGCGTCTCGTAGAGCGCGTACGGGAGCACGTCAGCCTCGAAGCCGATCCGGCCCGAGAGCAGCCGCGCGAGATCGGCGATCAGGCTCCGGGAGGTCTCGACCGCCTCGGCGCCCGCGACCTCGCGGGCGGCCGCGAGGTAGCGGAAGTCGGTGAACAGGCGTAGGCGCCCGTCGGGCTCCACGAGCAGCGCGCCGTTGGAGCTGTGAAAGCCCGAGAGGTACTGGATGTTCGTCGCGTTCGTGAGCAGCAGCGGGTCCTCGAGCGAGTCCCGCAGGCGCTCGACACGGGGGTTCACGACCGCCCCAGCAGGAACTCGAGCGCCTCACGGTAGCCCTGCGGCCCCTTGCCGACCACGCGCTTCGCGGTCAGGCCCTCGAGCACCGAGTGCCGGCGCCACTCCTCGCGCTCGTCCACGTTCGACAGGTGAACCTCGACGATCGGCGCGGTCGCGAGCTCCAACGCGTCGCGGATCGCCCAGCTGTAGTGCGACCAGGCGCCGGGATTCGCGATCACCCCGTCCACGCGGTCGAGCGTATCGTGGCACCAGTCCACGTACTCGCCCTCGTGGTTCGTCTGCCGGCAGCGCACGGTGCAGCCGAGCTCGGCCGCCCAGTCGTAGATCTGCGTCTCCAGCTCGGACAGGGACATGCCGCCGTACACGCCCGGATCGCGACGGCCCAGAACGTCCAGATTCACGCCGTTCAGGACGTCGATCTGCACCGCGGCACTCTACCCGGCGATCAGCGCGTCGAGCGCACGCCGGACGTCCTCGTCCGGCAGGTCGGCGCGGGTGACCGGGCCGCCCGAGGCCTCGAGCAGGACAAGCTGGACGACCCCCTGCTCGAGCTTCTTGTCTCTGCGGAGAGCGGCCCAGGCGCGCTCGCGATCGACCCGCACCGGATGCGGGCGCAGCACGCGCTCGACGGCCTCGACGCCCGGCGTGTTCCCGGACAGGCGCAGCGCCGCGAGCAGGCCGAGCGCGACCGCCTCGCCGTGGGAGACGGCCGCGAAATCCGCCCCTGCCTCGAGCGCGTGCGCGAACGTGTGACCCAGATTCAGCGCCGCGCGCGCACCACGGTCGAACGGATCGCGC
>JBOHAW010000059.1:0-8011 GCA_050697975.1 Gaiellaceae bacterium | reverse complement strand
CCCCGGCACGAGCCGGCGGTACGAATTCGTCGTCGGCGCGCAGAACGCGAGCAGCGCCGGCGCGTGCATGAGCAGGCCGGCGATGTAAGCGCGTGCGAGCTGCGAGAGCCCCGCGTAGCCGGACTTGTCGGCCATCAGCGGCGTGCCCTCCTTCCAGAGGGACTGATGCGTGTGCATGCCCGAGCCGTTGTCGCCGAAGAGCGGCTTCGGCATGAACGTCACGGTCTTGCCCGCCGCGCGGGCGACGTTCTTGACCACGTACTTGTAGGTCATGACCTGATCGGCCATGCGGGTCAGCGTCTGGTAGCGGAGGTCGATCTCGCACTGGCCTCCGGAGGCGACCTCGTGGTGGTGGAACTCACACGGGATCCCGAGCCGCTCGAGCGTGAGCACCATCGCCGAGCGGAGGTCGTGCAGGGTGTCGTGCGGCGCCGGCGGGAAGTAGCCCTCCTTCGGCCGCACCGTGTAGCCGAGCCCCGGCTTGCCGGAGTTCCAGTAGCCCTCGGGCGAGTCGACCGAGTAGTGCGCCCGATTCGGGCCGAGCTCGTAGCTCACCTCGTCGAAGACGAAGAACTCGCACTCCGGGCCCATGAAGACCGTGTCGGCGATGCCGGTCGCGCACAGGTACTCCTCGGCGCGGCGGGCGACCCGGCGCGGGTCGCGACTGTACGGCTCCCTCGTGATCGGATCGGCGATCTCGCAGACGAGCGACAGCGTCGGCGCTGCCGTGGCGGGATCGAGGATCGCGCTCGAGGGGTCGGGCATCAGGAGCATGTCCGACTCGGAGATGCCCTGCCAGCCCCGGATGGACGAGCCGTCGAAGCCGAGCCCTTCGTCGAACGCGGACTCGTCGAAGGCCGTGATCGGCAGCGTCACGTGCTGCCAGGTGCCGAGCAGGTCGCAGAACTTGAGGTCGACCATGGCGGCGCGCGTCTCGCCCGCCCACTCGAGTGCCTCGCGCGCCTCGGGCTTCGTCTTCCCGCCGTTGGCGAGGTAGTGCTTGAGCTCCAGCTCGGACATTCCGCCTCCCTGCCGTTGGACCACGAAAAAAGCCCCAGGCACCCGGAGGTGTCCTGAGGCCCCATTGCCTCGGCGCCGCCATCCTCGGCTGCGCCTGTCTACAAGCTAGCCAGAGACTCGGACGGACGTCAAGGGGGAGTCCCACCATCGGCCCGACAGAGGCAGGGCGCCCGCCGCGTGCAGCGCGCGCTGCTCGTCGACCCAGCTCTCGAGCTCGGCGGCGCTCTCGGCGATCGTCCGGCCGGTGGTCTCGAGAATCGAGATCGACCAGCGCGGATCGCCACGCCGCCACCGCTCCCACCGTGACCACTGCCAGTCCGGCGCCGGCTCGCCGCGGATCGGGCCGGCGAAGACCTGCGGATCCTCGGCGTGGAGGCGGAGCCAGAGACCCCAGACGCAGTATTCCCACGCCTCGTGCGCGTCGAGCTCCTCGTCCGGTGCGCGCGCGTGCAGCCGCCGGAGCCGCTCGAGGGAGCCGCACTCCACGAGACACGCCGCGATTCCGCTGACAGCGGGCGCCGACGGCGCGGCGAGCAGCTCGCCGAAGATGGCCTCCGTCAGCAGCAGGTCGACACCCTCGGCCTCCAGCTCGCCCGCGCGGCGAAGCCACCGCTCCGTCTGACGCCGACGCCACGTGCGCGAGGAGCCGTCCTCGTTCCAGGGCGTCTCCGTCAGCTCGGCCAGCTCGTGCACGGCGAGGTTGGACACGCGCCGCTCGACGATTCGCGCGAGCGTCGTCTTCCCGGAGCCGCTCGAGCCGCTGAGGACGAAGAGCACGGCGCGATCATCGCGCCCCGCTCAGCTCGCTGCTAGCAGTCGCGCAGCTTGGCGCAGACGTGCCGGATCGGGATGGCGAAGTTGATGTTCTCGCCGCCCCCCGAGACGAGCACCCCGACGATGTGACCCTGCTTGTCGAGCGCGGGGCCGCCCGAGTTGCCGGGATTCGCAGCTGCGTCCGTCTGGATGTACTCGCGTGTCACACGGCTGACGACGCCGGTCGTGACCGTGCCCTCGAGCCCGAACGGGCTGCCGACCAGGAGGAGCTCCTGACCGGTCTGCGGCGTCGCCTTCGTCGGACGCTGCCAGAGGGGGGCCGCCTTCGCCGGCCGTCCGGAGATGCGGATCACGGCCAGGTCGTGCCGCGCGTCGGTGCCGACGATCTCGCCGCTCCAGGAGCCGCCCTTGCGGGTGACCGTGACGAACGCCGTCGGCGCGTCCTCGACGACGTGGTGCGCGGTCACGAGGAAGCTCGCGCCGCCGGCGCGCCAGGCGACGAAGCCGGTGCCGAAGCCGGTGTCCGTCTCGACCGTGAAGACGCTGCGGAGCACGCGCGTGGCGAGCGGCGCGATGCCGGACTCCTTCCGCTTGAGACCGCGCTCGGTCGTGCGCACGCGGCCGACGAGGGAGGCGTTCCGCGACTCGAGCGCGTCGAGCTTTCGCTGCACGAGGCCGAGCTCCTTGCGCACCGCCGCGACCTCGGCCTCACGCCCGCGCTGGCCGAGGAAGGTGACGAGCGAGAGCCCGAGCGCGGCGAGCACGAGGCAGCCGGCGACTGCCGGGACGATTGGGATGCGGCGCGCGCGCTCGTCCGGCTCGATGTAGTACCCGCTCATCCGTGCTGAGTGTCGTCCAGATCCGCGCCGGGCTTTAGCGCCGGCGGTGGGCACGACGAGCGCCCTCGGGCGGGTCGGGATCCGGAATCAACTGCGAACTTGAGCAGCCTCGGCGCTGCTGGTATCGTCACGGCGCGATGTTGCTCCTCGGCTGAGAACCGTTCCCCCGCCGCGCGCGCCCCGCCGGGGGCAGCGCGCCCCGTTCTCGTCGACGTGTTCAGGAGCAACCGGAATGTCCCAGACAGCAGTGCCGATGACGATCGAAGCGCCCCGCGCGGTCGCCACCGTGCCCGCGGTCGAGGTCGTTGACCTGCGCAAGGAGTTCCGGCGCCGCGACCGGCGCGACGGCCGCTTCGCGCGCAAGCGGCGCGTGGCGGCGCTGCGGAACGTCACCTTCACGATGGAGCGCGGCGAGACCGTCGCCATCCTCGGCCAGAACGGCTCTGGAAAGTCGACGCTCGTCCGCCTGCTCTCGACGCTGCTCCTGCACGAGGGAGGCAGCGCGCGCGTCTTCGGCCACGACGTTTTCGCCGAGCCGCGGCCGGTGCGCCGGCTCGTCAACCGCGTCTCGGTGGAGGCGTCCTTTTTCAAGAAGATGTCGGCGACCGAGAACCTCAGCTATGCCGCGCGCTTCTACGGCATGACCGCGGGCGAGACGCGAGACCGGATCCCGGAGATCCTGGCGCGGGTCGGCTTCCCCGCGCAGCGCCGCACCGAGTCGATGGAGAACCTGTCACGGGGGATGCAGCAGAAAGTCGCGCTCGCCCGGGCCCTGCTGACGTCGCCCGTGCTGCTCCTGCTCGACGAGCCGACGACGGGCCTCGACCCGCGCTCGAAGCTCGAGGTGCAGGAGTTCATCCGCGAGGTGCGCACGACGCACGACGCCACGATCCTGCTCTGCACGCACGACCTCGCAGAGGCGGAGGCGCTCGCCGACCGGGTCGGGATCCTCGACCGCGGCGAGCTCCTCGCGCTCGAGCCGGCCGACGCCCTGAAGCGCCGCTACGAGGCCGAGACGCTGGAGCAGGCGTTCTTCGCCGCGACCGGCCGCTCGTTCGAGGAGGAAGCCGACGAGGACGACGAGAGGGGAGTTCTGGCATGAGAGCCCTGACCAGCACCATGCGCGCCGAGCTGATCGGGCTCGGCGGCGTCGTCGAGCGGAACCTCTACCTCACCAAGCGCTACTTCTTGTGGGACGTCGCCTTCTTCCTCTGGACGGTCGCGAACACGCTCACGATCGTCTTCATCGCCAAGGGGATCGAGGCGACCGGTGGCTCGATCGACGTCAATCGCGCGACCACGTCGCTCCTGATCGGCGCGGTCATCTGGGCGTACCTGGGGATCATCTTCGAGTTCTTGACCGAGACGGTCGCCTGGGAGCGCTGGGAGGGGACGATCGAGTACACGTTCATGGCGCCGCTCTCACGATCCATGCACCTCGCCGGCCAGGGTCTGTTCGCGATCCTCTACGGACTCGCCCGCGCCGTGCTCCTGTTCGTCGTGGTCGCGTTCTTCTTCGACCTGAGCATGCCGAACGCGGACTTCCTCGCAGCGCTCGTCGTGCTCGTCGTCGCCTCGGTGTCCTTCATCGGGATCGGGATGATGACGTCGGTGATGCCGCTCATCTCGCCCGAGAAGGGCATGCAGCTCGGTTTCATCGCCCAGGGCATGCTGCTCGTCGTCTCGGGCGTCTACTACCCGGTGAGCGTGCTCCCGGCGTGGATGGAGTGGATCTCGAAGATCTCGCCGGCGACCTATGCGCTCGACGGGATTCGTGAGGCGATCATGGACGGGCAGGGCATCGAGACGATGTGGGACGAGGTCTGGCCGCTGCTCGTGATCGGCGTCGTCTCGATCCCGCTCGGCCTGGCCGTGTTCCGCCGCGGCGAGCGCTACGCGAAGCGCCACGGAAAGCTGAAGCGCTCGGGATGATCCGCCTCAGGCCGGCGATCCACAGCGACGCCGACCTCGAGGCGTACGTCGGTGTCTGGAACGCGGTCACGCCCGTCGAGCCGACGTCGCGAAAGGTCATCCGGGAGCGGCTCGCGCGCCAGCCGCAGCGGCTCTATCTCCTCGCCGAGCGGGCCGGCGCGGTCGTCGGATGCGGGTTCGCCGGCCCGTCGGACTCGCCGGGGCGCGGCTTCCTCTCGCCTCGCGTCCTGCCTGACGCGAGGCGCCGGGGAGTCGGCGCCGGGTTGCTCCACGAGCTCGCGGACCACCTGGCCGGGGAGGGCTTCGAGACGGCGTCGGCGCACGTCGACGGCCGCGACGAAGGCTCCTTCGCGTTCGCCCGCCGCTTCGGCTTCGAGGAGACCGACCGTCAGGTCGAGCAGGTTCTGACCGTCGGCGACGCGCCGCCGGTCGAGCCGCCCGAGGGCGTCCGCTTCGTGACGATCTCCGAGCGGCCGGCGCTGCTCCGGGAGGCGTACGAACTCGCCGTTCAGGGCTACGCCGACATGGCGACGTCGTACCCCGTCGTCGTCCCGCTCGAGGACTGGCTGCGCGACGAGGCGACGCTGCCGGCGGGCTCGTTCGCGGCGCTTGCGGGGGACGAGATCGTGGGCTACGCCGGCCTCTGCCGGCGTGACGACGGAACGGTCGAGGACGGCCTGACCGTCGTCCGGCGCGAGTGGCGGCGGCGCGGCCTCGCCACCGCGCTCAAGCGCGCCGAGCTCGCGTGGGCGGCGGCGAACGGCATCGGCGAGATCGTCTCGTGGACGCAGCGCGGCAACGTGGGGATGCGGGCCGTGAACGAGCGCCTCGGGTACGTGTACGGGAGCGTCACCGTGAGCGTGCGCGCGCCGCTGCCGCTCGCGGTCGAATGAGGCGGCTGCCGGCCACCACGGTCTACTACGGGCTCGAGTTCCTGCTCTCGGCGCCGAGCTGGATCTTCATCGCCGTCTACCTCGTGCGCGATCTGGAGTTCTCGCCGCTCGAGCTGATCCTCATGGGCACGGTGATGGAGGCGACGATCTTCCTCACCGAGATCCCGACCGGCGTGATCGCGGACACCTTCTCCAGGCGCGCGTCGCTGATCGTCAGCATGGTCATCCAGGGGGCCGCGATCACGCTGGTCGGCGTGTTCACGGACCCGATCGCCGTGATCGCGACGTGGGGTCTCTGGGGCTTCGGCTGGACGTTCATGAGCGGCGCCTACGAGGCGTGGATCACCGACGAGGTCGGCTCGGACCGGGTCGGCCCGGTCTTCCTGCGCGGGAACCGGGTCGGGTATCTCGGCGGGCTGGCCGGGCTCGGCGCGCAGACCGCGCTCGCCCTGTACTCCCTGCAGGCGGCAGTGATCGCCGGCGGCGTGCTCACGATCGCCTGCGGTCTCGCGAGCCTGCTCTTCATGCCGGAGACGGGATGGACTCGCCGGCCCCGGGCCGAACGCAGCCACGCGCTGGCGGAGTTCCGCACGACCGCCGTCCAGGGCGGTCGCTTCGTGCGTGCGCAGCCGTTGCTCCTTCTGCTGCTCGCGATCACGTTCTTCGCCGGCATGTCGTCGGAGGCGTTCGACCGGCTCTCGGAGGCGCATTTCATCCGTGACGTCGGGCTGCCGTCGATCGGGGCGCTCGAGCCGATCGTGTGGTTCGGCATCCTGGGCGCGATCGGCCTGGCGATCTCGTTCGTCGGAGCCGGGTTCCTGCTGAAGCGGTTCGAGGGCGAGCGGCCGCCGGCGCTCGCGCGCACGCTGCTTTTGCTGACCGCGGTGCTGCTCGTGGCGCAGCTCGTGTTCGCGCTCAGCGGCGTCTTCGCCGTCGCGGTCGTGGGCTTTCTCGTCGCGCGGCTCGGCCGCTCCTTGATCGGGCCGGTGTACATGACGTGGCTGAACCAGCAGATCACCGACTCGAGCGTGCGGGCGACGGTGATCTCGATCAGCGGCCAGGCGGATGCGGTGGGGCAGGCTGCCGGAGGGCCGATGCTCGGAGTGATCGGCAACGCGTGGGGGATCCGTGCGGCGCTGTCGGCGGGCGCGCTCGTGCTCGCGCCGGCCCTCGCCCTGTACGGCCGCGCTCTTCGTCACGGCGGCCGGGAGCCGGAGCTCGAGAACCTCCCTCAGCCCGCCCCCGTGTAGCACGCGACTGTCTCTGGGGTCTGACCCCTGGACATGTCGCGCACGGACGTGCCGAATGACCCGATCCTCGGGCGAGCCGGAGTCCTGAGGCCTGACGTCTGTTAAGGGGTCTGACCCCTGGTCATGTCCGCGCCAGCCAGATGAGCGGTTCGGCCGCACGCGCTCGACCGTGTAGACTCCCCGCGTCATTCGAGGCGACGAGGCCTCAGGCGCGTTGTCCGGCGTCTGGGGTCTTTTGCATTTCCGGAGGAGGAATTCATGGCGCAGGTGGAGAGCAGGAACCGGGCGACCTCCAGCGAGGAAGCCCGGAAGGGCGTGCTGAAGCGGGTCGAGAAGGAGGGCGTGAGGTTCTGCCTCCTCTGGTTTACCGACCTCGAAGGGCACCTGAAGAGCTTCGCGATCACCCCGAGCGAGCTGGAGGCCGCGCTCGACGACGGGATGGGCTTCGACGGCTCGTCCATCACCGGCTTCAACGCGATCGAGGAGTCGGACATGGTCGCGATCCCCGATCCCGGCACCTTTCAGCTGATGCCGTGGAAGGAGGGCGAGACGAAGGTCGCGCGCATGATCTGCGACGTCGTCACGCCCGACGGACAGCCGTACGAGGGCGACCCGCGCTTCGCCCTGCGCCGAGCGCTCGAGCGGATGCAGAGCATGGGCTTCGACACCTTCAACGTCGGGCCCGAGCTCGAGTACTTCCTCTTCAAGGCCAACGACGGCACCGAGACGCTCGACGAGGGCGGCTACTTCGCCATGACGACGCTCGACGCGGCCACCGAGCTGCGCCAGGACACCATTTACGCACTCGAGTCGATGGGCATCCCGATCGAGTACGCGCACCACGAGGTCGGCCCCTCCCAGCACGAGATCGACATGCGGTTCGCGCCGGCGCTCGAGATGGCAGACCACACGGTCACCTACCGGTTGATCGTGAAGGAGATTGCGGCGAAGAACGGCGTCTATGCGACCTTCATGCCGAAGCCGCTGTTCGGCGAGAACGGCTCCGGCATGCACACCCATCAGTCGCTCTTCACGAACGGCAAGAACGCGTTCTACGACGCCGACGACGAATGGCACCTCTCGGAGACCGGCAAGCACTTCATCGCGGGCCTTCTCCACCACGCGCGTGAGATCTCAGCCGTGTTCGCGCAGTGGGTGAACTCGTACAAGCGGCTCGTGCCCGGCTACGAAGCTCCCGTCTACGTCGCCTGGTCGCGGCGCAACCGGTCCGCGCTGATCCGCATCCCGCTCTACTTCCCGGGCAAGGAGCAGGCGACGCGCGCCGAGATCCGCTGCCCCGATC
>JBOHAW010000058.1:0-18705 GCA_050697975.1 Gaiellaceae bacterium | reverse complement strand
CCGTAGCTCTCCGCGGCGAGAGCCGGGTAGCCCGCGAGCACGACCGCAGCGGCGAGCGCAGCCGCTCCGGTCGCTACGCGCGCGCGACGCGGGCGTGGCGCCTGTATGCCGACGCCTCCTCCAGCGGGCCGGCGAGGGCCTCGCCCTCCCGCCACTCGACGACGGGAACGCCGGCGCGCTCGAAGCGGTAGCGGAGCGCGGCCCGGCGGTGCCGCCAGAGCCGGTGTGCGAGCTCGTCCGCCTCCTCGGCGCCAGCGACCGCGAAGGGCACGGGCGAGACGTCGACGATGGCGAGGTCGAAGCCGCGCGCGCGCAGGTCGAGCAGCGCCCCGACGGCGCGCTCGTCGAGCAGCGGCGTGAGCGCGAGCACGAGTGCCTTCGGCGGCAGCGTCCGCCTCGGAATCACGTCGATGTCCTTCCAGGCGTAGTTGAGGACGATCTGCGTGTCGAGCAGCGAGTCGACGATCCGGTAGAGCTGGACGAGCCCGGTGGCGGGGAGGAGCCAGTTCAGGACTCCGCCGAAACCGACCACGCCCACGCGGTCCTTGCGCGCGAGGTAGCGCTCCGCCAGCGAGGCGGCGGCACGCACGGTCAGATCGAGCGTCCCCTGGTCCCCGGTGCGCGCCTCGAGGAAGCTGTCCACGAACAGGATCACGTCCGTGTTCCGCTCCGGGTGCATCTCGTTCACGACCAGCTCGCCGCGGCGGGCGCTCGCGCGCCAGTTGATGCGGCGGACGCGGTCGCCCGTGGCGAACGGGCGGATGTCAGCGAACTCGATTCCGTCGCCCTTCACGCGGGAGACCTGGTTCCCGGCGAAGACCTGCGTCTCGAGCGGCTTCAGGAGGTTCAGCAGCTGCTCGGGCCGCGGGTACACCTTGAGCGGCGCGCGCCGGTCGAGCCCGGCCTCGAAGGCGAAGAGGCCGAGGCGGTCGCGCGCGCGGAGGTAGATCTGGCCGGGAACGTAGGCGCCCCAGCGCGCGCAGCGGACAGTCAGCTCGAGCGCTCGCTCCTCTCCCGCGGCGAGCTGGAGCGTGAGCGGGTTCTCCTCGTCGTCCGTCTCGAGACCGCCCGGCAGCGCGAGCAGCACCTCGAGCCGCTCGACGGCCGTTGACGCCGCGATCCGGATTTCTACGCTGATCTCGTCGCCCTCGAGTGCCCGCTCCCTGTCGAGCTCCGCCTCGACGGTGAGTTCCGGCGATCGTCCGAGCGCGAGCCCGACCGCGAGCAGCAGCGCGAACGGCGCCGCGAGGACGACGAGCTCGGGGCGGCCGAGGACGAGCGCGGCGAGCAGGCCGAGCGCCGACAGTCCGGCGTAGGCCCCGAGCCGCGGTGACGCTCGCCGCGTCACGCGCTCAGTCGAAGTCGGCCGGCCACTCCGGGTGCAGCCGATGCTCGAAGCAGCGTGCGAGCTGACGCTCGGTGACGCGGCTCTGCGACAGCTCGGGCAGGCCGTCGAGCGCGAAGAAGTCAGCGCCCTCGGTCTCGGGCCCGAGCGGCCCCTGCCGGTCGTCCACGAGCTCGCAGAGGACGACGACCTTCCACGTATGCCAGAGATGCGGCGGATGACCGTGGCGGTCGCGGTCGTAGAGCGCGAGGAGCTTTACCGCCCGCGTGCGGTAGCCGGACTCCTCGCGCACCTCGCGTGTGACGGCCTCGCTCGGGCTCTCGCCGATCTCGACCCAGCCGCCGGGCAGCGTCCAGCGGCCGCCGTCGGCGCGCTCCTGCACGAGCAGAATGGTGTCGGCGCGGAACAGGACTCCCCGGATGTCGAGCTTCGGCGTCGCGTGTCCGATCTGGCCCCAGAAGAGCCGCTCGAGCGCGAGCGCGTCGAGGCCGTTGCTCGACGCGAGCATCTCGGCCGCGAGCCGCCGCACCTGCTCGTAGCGCTCGCGGTCGTGCACCGTCACGTCGCCGTAGGCGAGTCCCGACTGGGCGAGTGCCTGCAGCTCCCGCGCCCAGCGCAGCAACGGCGGGACGCCGCTCAACCCCTCACCGCCGCCGGTCGGACGTCCTCGGCCGGCGGCGTGGGCACGCTGTCGAGCGACTCGCGCACGATGTCCTCCCCGCGGATGCGCTGCACCCAGAGCTCGGGCCGCAGCGTCAGCCGGTGCGCGAGCGCGGGCACGGCGATCGCCTTCACGTCCTCCGGCGTCACGAAGTCGCGTCCGGCGAGCGCCGCCCGCCCGCGGGACAGCTTCAACAGGGCCAGGGTGCCGCGAGGGCTCGATCCGACCTGGACGCGCGAGCTCTCCCTCGTCGAGCGCACGAGGTCGACCATGTAGCGGCCGATGCTCTCCGAGACGTACACCTGCTCGAGCGCGCGCTGCATCTCGATCAGCGTCGTGCCGTCGACGATCGGATCGAGCTCGAGCTCGTCGGCGCGGCGCTCGACGCGGCGCTCGACCATGCGCCACTCGTCCTCCGGGGTCGGGTACCCGATCCCGATCCGCAGGAGGAAGCGGTCGAGTTGCGCCTCCGGCAGCGGGTAGGTGCCCTCGTACTCGATCGGAGTCTGGGTCGCGAGCACGATGAACGGCCGGTCGAGCGGATGCGTGGTGCCCTCGATCGTTACCTGGCGCTCCTGCATCGCCTCGAGCAGCGCCGCCTGCGTCTTCGGCGGGGCGCGGTTGATCTCGTCGGCGAGGAGCAGGTTCGTGAAGATCGGCCCGGGACGGAACTGGAAGTCGGCGTCCCGCTGGTTGTAGATCGACGAGCCCGTGACGTCGGAGGGCATCAGATCCGGTGTGAACTGGATGCGGGCGAAGCCCATGTCCGTCGCCTGCGCGAACGAGCGCGCCGCCAGCGTCTTCGCGAGGCCGGGGTAGTCCTCGAGCAGGACGTTGCCGTCGGCGAGGAGGCCGAGGAGAACGAGCTCGAGGGCGTCGCGCTTGCCGATCACCGCGCGCTCGATCTCGTCGAGCACGCGCGCGGACAGCGTTCCGACCTCTTCGATGCCGAGCATGAGCCCTAGATCCTCTCAAGCCGGTCGAGGACCCCGCGCAGCCGCGCGAGCGGGAGTCCGGGAGCGAAGCGATCGTCGGGCGCCTCGCAGTCGGGGCGCACGAGCTCCCAGAGCTCGTCGCCGAGCACGGCGCGCGTCTCCGGAGAGCCCGCGTCAAGGTCGGCGCCGCGCCGGCTGGCCAGGCGATGCGCCGCAACCTCGCGGAGGATCGGGCGGAGCCGGAAGTGCACGTCGAACGAGCTCGCGGCGGAGAGAACGACCTCGCGCTCGATCTTCGCCAGCTCGCGCGGGCGCTCGGGGGAGCGGTGACGGCGCCGGAGCGCCCGCTCGTACAGCGAGCGCTCGTCCGCGTGACCGGCGGCGCTGGTCGCGCGGACCAGCCCGACCAGGAGCAGGCCGCCGACGAAGAGCACGTAGCCGTCGATCGTGCGTGCGCGCGGCGCGGGCGTGACCGCGAGCAGGCCGGCCAGGGCGACGCCGACGCCGACGGCGAGCGCGGCGAGGCTGAGCGCCAGGCGTCTCAGGCGATGTCCTCGAGCTCGGCCCGGATCGTCAGCAGCGCGTCGATCGCCTCCTCCTTCATCGCCGCGTCGATCGCGTGCTGGCTGAACTTCGCCTGCTCGAAGAGCTCCGTCAGCGCGAAGACCGGCGCCGGCGTCACCTCGAGCTCGAGCAGCACGCGGGACAGGTACTCGAGCGGGGCGTCCGACTCGCGTCGCGCTACGCCGCAGCGCTCGAGCACGGCCTCCATGCGCGCGTACGCGACGATGATCGCCCGCCGGGCGTCTGGCTCGCGGCGCAGGTCGTCGACCGTGTCGTCGAGGATGCCCGAGAGCGCCTCCGCGAGCGACTCGCGTCGACCGAGCCGCGCCCGGCGCGTCAGGCGCCGCCAGACCACGAATGCGCCTGCGCCGGCAACCGCGACGGAGGACATGACGGCGAGCGGCACCCACTCGGGCGCCGGCGGTTGCGCCGCTCGAGCGGCGGCGGCGTCGTCGGTCGAGCCGTTACGCCAGAACTGCAGGCGGCCGATCACCTCGGAGAGCGCGTCGCCCCAGCGGGCGGCGAGGACGAGGCTGACGACGACGGCGGCGACGATCACGAAGGGCATCAACCGCGCCCGCGCGCGCCGCTTCTTCGAGTACGGCGTCTCCCGCACGTAGACGTAGAAGAAGAGGGGCAGGGCGAGCACGCCGGCCACCAGGAAGAGCGCGTAGACGTACGCGAAGGGACCGGCGGGGAGGCCCGGCCGCGCGCGGCCGCTCGCCTGGTCCGGACCGAGGTGGCCGCGGCTCGCGAGCGCGACCACGGCCAGAAGGGCGGCGAGCAGGACGGCGGCGCCGAGGATGCCGCGCAGCGTCCCCTGTGGCGGCTTGGTGCCCGGGCTGCTCACTCCCCGACCTCCCGCAGCTCGTCCCGGAGCGCGCTCAGCGTCGCGATCGCGTCGTCCTTCATCTCCTGAGCGATCGCGTGCGGGCTGAACTTCGCGCGCTCGAACAGGTGCGTCAGCTCGAACACGAGCCGGCGGGCCGACGGCAGGCGTCCGTGCAGGTCGCCGGCCACGCGGTCGAGGTACTCGAGCGGCGCCTCGAACGCGCGCCGCGGCAGCCCGTAGCCCGCGAGCGCGCGCTCCATGCGGGCGTAGGCGGCGATCACCGCCCGTCTCGGATCGGGCTCGGCGCGCAGGTCGTCGAGCGTGTCGTCGATCAGGGCGGCGAGCTCGCCCACGAGCTCCTCGTCGGACGTCTCCAGGCCGGCCCGGCGCCGGAGGCGGCTGCGCGCCGAGAAGTAGGCGACCGTGCCGAGCGCGAGCGTGCCGACCGCGAGCACCGGGAGCCAGCGGAACTCCGGCTCGTACCGGCGCTGTGCCTCACCTGCGCGCTGCGCCGTGCTCGCCGTTCCGGTATTGACCTGTGCGTTGCTGACGCTCGGGGGATTTCCGTCCCCGGCGAAGCGCGTGGCCAGGATCATCCCGACCATGAGCGCGGCGAAGAACAGGAAGCCGAGCAGCTTCGTCTGGCGCCTGCGCACCTCGATGTCCCCGCCCTTGCCCGACCACAGCGCCCAGACAGCGAGGCCGATGCCGACGATCCCGACGGCGAGCGAGAGGCTGAAGAGATAGTCCCAGAAGGCGGTCGACGGTTCCTGCGCCGCGCGCTCGCCGCCGGCGAAGGGCCGGTGCCCGCGACTCGCGACCGCGACCAGCGCCAGGAGGCCGAGCAGCGCGACCGAGAGCAGCCCGAGCGTTCGCGCGGAACCTGATCCGGGGCCGGTTGCGCGCCGGCGGCTGTGTGGGGCGGGCTCGTTCGTGGCTCTACCTGCTCCTGCTCGCAGCGGGGCCGAAGACGCTACCAGCGGGCGCCACCCCTTCCTTAGACGCGCGCGCCGCGGGTTGGTCAGCGGCGCCGTCGGGTATGCGGCGCCCGGATGACGGTCGCCGACGCCAAGCACGCAGCGAAAGGCCCCTGGGTCGAATGGGCGGGCAGGCTCGGCCTCGTCTCGAAGGGCGCGATCTACGCCGTCGTCGCGTTGCTCGCGATGGCGCTCTCCTTCGGCGTCGGCGGTAAGGCGGCCGACCGGCAGGGTGCGCTGCGCACGATTGCCAGCGCGCCGCTCGGCGAAGCGCTCCTGCTCGCGCTCGCGGCAGGCTTCGCCGGGTATGCGATCTGGCGCTTCGTGCAGGCGTTCCTCGACCGCGACGACGAGGGCAGCGGCCCGAAAGCCCTGGCCAAGCGCGCCGGCTACCTCGGGCGCGGCCTGCTCTACGCCGCCACGTGCCTGCTGGCGCTTGCGCTCGTGGTCGGCGTGGGCTCGGGCGGCAGCAACGAGAAGGAGGAGACGGCGAAAGTGCTGGACCTCCCGGCCGGGCGGTGGATCGTCGCCGGCATCGGGCTCGCATTCCTCGTCGGCGGCGCCTACAACCTCTACCGCTCCCTCACGGGAAAGTTCCGCAAGGACCTGCGCGAATACCAGATGAACGACGCGGCCAGGCCGTGGGCGATCGTCGTGGGCGTGCTCGGCCATGCGGCCCGCGCGGTCGTGTTCAGCCTGATCGGGATCTTCCTCCTCCGGGCCGCGATCCAGTACGACGCGCGCGAGGCGATCGGGATCGACGGCGCGCTGCGCAAGCTCGCGCAGCAGGAGTACGGCGAGTTCCTGCTCGGCGTGGTCGCGACGGGTCTGCTCGCGTACGCGCTGTTCTGCTTCGTGCAGGCGCGGTACCGCCGCGTCTGACCCGGTCGCGCGCTCTCGGCGAATAGACTCCGCGCCCGTGGCCGAACGCGGAGCAACCCAGGACAAGCGGAGACTGCTTCTCGGCGCCGCCGTCACCGTCTTTGCGCGCAAGGGCTATCACGACTGCCGCGTCGGCGACATCGCCACCGAGGCCGGCGTGTCGTACGGCCTGCTGTACCACTACTTCAAGTCCAAGGAAGAGGTGCTGGAGACGATCTTCCGCGAGACGTGGACGGAGATGCTCGCGGCCGTGAACGGCGTCGAGGAAGCGGGGGAGCCGGCGCGGGTGCAGGTGAGGAAGGTGGCGGCGATCGTCCTCCGTTCCTGGGAGCGCGACCCGGATCTGATCCGGGTGCTCGTACGCGAGATCACGCGCAGCCCGCACCTCCAGCAGGAGATCGAGGAGATCAGCCAGGCCTTCGACGCGCTCGAGCGCATCGTCCGCCACGGCCAGGAGGAGGGCGAGTTTCGCGGCGACCTCGACGCCCGCCTCGCGAGCCAGGTGCTGTACGGCGCGCTCGACCAGATCCTCACCGGCTGGGTGCTCGGGACCCCGCCGGCGAGCGAGGAGGAGATCCTGCTCGCCGAGCGGACGGTCGCCGCGCTGCTGTGCGACGGCCTCGTCGCCGAGCCGACTCCCGCCGCCACCGCGTAGGCGAGCCCGCTCGGACCGCCGCCCGGCCCGGAAGGCGGTTTGCGCAGAATTGACTCCCTTTCTGCGAGAGCTTCGCTCTGAATTACCTTCTGATTGACTAGCCAGTCAATTGCGTTACGAGCGTTGACTGACCAGTCAATCTCCATGCGAAAAGCAGCATCAAAGCAGGCACTGAGGATTGCGCTGGCGCGGCTCCCGTATCTCCCTATAATGCCGCGCGTTTAGCGACGCGCGATTTTCGCAATACAGCAGCCCGGGAGACGTCCGCGGCGCACCGGCGCCCAGCTAGGTACCGCGGCACACCAAAACGGGAGGGGAAGATGCGCAGGTTTCTCGGTGGCCTCGTCGCGCTGGCGTCCACCGGCGCCCTCGTGCTTTCGGCGCCGTCGACGGGAGGCTCCACTCCGATTGCTGCGACCGACGCGGCTTACGCGGCGTGTGGACGGGTGTTCGCCGATCCGCACGCGTACTGGCCGGCGCCCGCGCAGGCGCCGGGACGGTCGCCGTTCGCGAAGGGCAACGCCACGTGTGCCTCCGTCGACTTCCTCTCCTACACGGACATGGTCAGCGGCGCCGAGTACCTGCAGTCGCTGTTCCCGCAGTTCGTCGAGTTCTACAAGCTCGAGCGCGACTTCGGCGACGGCTCGGACTGCGCGAGCTCGACCTCGAGCGCCGACCTGTGCTCGGCCGGCCTGCCGCGCCAGGGCGCGCCGCCGGGCCGCGTCAGGTCCGACCTCTACATCCTGCGCGTCACCGACGAGCGCGCCGGCGAGGCGGGCAAGAAGTTCTTCACCTTCCCGCTCTCCATTCACGGGATCGAGCGCGCGGGCGCCGAGGCGGGCGTGCGCGCGGCCGAGGATCTCGCCACCTGGGGTGCTTGCGAGGCCGGACTCGCGCCGGCGCTCGTGAAATGCGCCCAGGAGGGAGCGACGCCCCACCCGCTGCTCGAGACCTCGCCGGAGGCGAGCGTGACGGCCGGCGACGCGCTGCGCCGGTCGGCGGTCTACTTCGTCTTCGCGAATCCGGACGGCTGGCGGCGCGGTGACGTCGACAACGGCGTTCGCTTCTTCCAGCGCTACAACGGCAACGGCGTCGACATGAACCGCGACTGGCCGACGATCGGGTTCACGTTCCGGCCCTACACGCCGTGGTCCGAGCCCGAGACGAGGAGCTTCGGCCGGGTGATGAAGCAGATCCGGCCGAAGTGGGACGGCGGCATCGACCTGCACGGCCAGCTGATCGACCGCGCCTTCTCGTTCACGCTGCTCGGCGCGGGGGAGCAGGACTACACGAAGAACCAGCGGATCCTGCAGACGGTCAAGGGCGCCTGGGCCGATGCGGAGAAGCGGCTCGCCTGGTCTCCGATCATCAAGCCGAACACGGCTCCGAAGGACGACCAGCGCCTCTACGGCGTCCAGTGGGGAACGGTCTGGGACACGATCGCCTACACCACGACGGGCTCGCTCGGCGACTGGATCAACTCGCCGCTCGGGCTCGACGGCGACGGCATCGACAACGAGATGAGCCTCTCGCACCTCTCGAACTGCGGCGCCGGCTCCTGCTATCTGATCGACCCCGAGCAGCTCCACGTCGACGGCAACAAGAGCCTCGTCTACTCGATGATCAACTTCACGCTCCAGCCCGAGGACACGACCTTCCGCGTTCCCGGCACGGTGGCGTACGTCCACAGCCCACGCATCCTCAGGAACGGCGGGCAGGTCACGCAGCCGCCGCCCGGTGCCGGCCTGCCGGCCCAGGCGGCACTGCTCGACCGCTCCCTCGACGCGACGAACAACTTCGTCTACGAGTTCGCCGTCAAGGGCTTCGACGACGGCGTCTACAACGGCGGCGTCGAAGGCAAGGCGACGGCCGTCAACGTCGGCGGCGTGGGTCAGCTCGCCACCACCGACCTCATCCTCGAGCGCTACCGCTCCGGCGAGGAGGATCCCGGTCCGGCGACCGCCTGCGGCAGCGGCGACGACGCCTGGGAGGAGATCAACCGCTACTTCGACCAGAGCGACGTTTACCAGCAGTCCGGCGCGGCCGTCCACGGCAACATGCCGCTCCCCGGCCGCTATCGCATCTGCCTGACCGGCGGTCTCGTCACGAAGATCCGTGCGAGCGGCGGCTACGTCGACGTCGACATCACGTTCTCCGGCGAGCAGGCCTGGGAGGATCCGGGCCAGCGGCCGTACGAGGCGACGAACATGAAGTTCTTCGACGACCTCGCCCGGCACATGGCTCCGGGCCAGCTCGTGAAGGTCGGTGCGGACGACGTGCTCTCGGGCGCTGCCGATCTCGACCGCTTCTCGAGCGTCGTGATCGCGGACGACGCGTTGCCGGGCTTTGTCGAGCCGATCCGGAGCGGACCGGCCCAGGCGAGCACGAGCTTCCCCGACGTCCCGCAGAAGACCGCGGCGACCGTGCCCTGCGCCTACCAGCCCGGCACGGCCGACGTCCTGCCGCCGACGTGCGCAGCCGACTTCGAGTTCGACTCCGACGGCAGCTTCAACAACCAGTCGATGACCGTCGCCCTCAGGGCCGACAACGCGGTCGACTACGACCTCTACATCGAGCGGCAGAGCCGAATCTCGGGCGATTGGTCGCCCGTCGCGAACTCGGCGACGGGCTCAGCGAGCGAGACGGTGACCCTGATCAAGCCGCTGCCGGGCCACTACCGCGCCCGCGTGGTCAACTGGGCAGCCGGCGCGCCGGCCGACTCGCTGACCGTCTCGTTCTCGAACCAGTACGCGGGGTCCCCGCTGCCGCCGTCCGAGCGCACCGCGGCCGACCGCGACGCCTGGGCCGGCAAGCTGCGCGGCTTCGCCGAGCGCGGCGGCAACCTCGTGCTCACCGACGGGGCGATCAAGAACGTGGCCTACATGGGCGTCGTCGGCCGCGGCCTGGTGAACGACTTCAGCGTCTATGCCGGCTACGTCGGGTTCACGCGTGACGGCAGGACGGACACGTACTCCGATCCGCTCGCACAGAACGTCAACCAGCCGGGCGCCGCGGAGGGCCCGGGCTTCCGCCACCAGACCTATGAGCCGGTGCCGATCGGCTATGCGATCTCTCCGGCGGACGGGGACTCGCAGCTGTCCTCCTCGCCCGTGTGGGCGGTCGACCAGATCGAATGGGAGCGGATCGGCGGGCGCACCGCGGGCACGACGACGGCCGATCAGACGACGCTGGGCGAGCTGAAGCTCGGTTCGGGCGTCGTCCGGATCGTCGGCGCGATCCTGCCGATGCCGACCGAGCAGTACTACCACCCGTTCGGCCTCGCCAACTACGCACTGACCTACAGCGGCTACCAGGTGCTGAAAAACGCGCTGCAATGGCAGCGTCCCGCCGCGCTGCGCCCAGACCTCGCGCTCGCGCCGGCGGACATCGCCTTCACGACGGTGAAGGACTCGACGACGATCACCGCGACCGTTCGCAACCGCGGTCAGGCCGGGGCGTCCAGCGTCGCCGTGGGATTCACCGACAACGGCACGCAGGTGGGGACGGTGCAGACGATCGCGTCGATTCCGGCCGGCGGCTCGGGCACGGCTTCGGTCGTGTGGAGCACGAAGCAGGTCAAGGGCGAGCGGACGATCGCCGTCACGGCCGACCCGGCGAACGCGATCGTGGAGACGGACGAGACGAACAACACGGCCAGCAGGATCGTCACCGTCAAGGGCAACAAGGTGCAGAACGGCTCGTTCGAGCAGTCGTCGAGCGGCTCGGCACCCGACAGCTGGTCGAGCTCCGGCTCGACGAGCTACCCGAACGGCGGCAGCGAGGGAGCTCGAAGCGCCGGCACGGAGCCGGGAGGCTCGTGGACATCCGAGCCGATCCCGGTCGACCCGGGGCGCACGTACTCCGTCGCCGTCGACGTGTCCGGCGCCGGCGGCACCCTGCTCGTGGAGCAGCTCTCGGCCACCGGCACGGTGCTCTCGAGCGTGAGCGAGGTGCTCGTCGGCGCGGGTGGCACGGCTTTCGGCACGGTGAGCCGTACCTTGGCCGTCGCCGACGGCGTTTCAGCGGTGCGAGTCAAGCTCTCGGGAGGGTTGACGGGCGCCACGAGGTTCGACGACGTCTGGTTCTACGAGCAGCTTTGACGCAAATGATCAATCGGGTCAAGGAGACTTTTCTGCGGAAACCTATCGGTAATGCCCTGGATTGATCAGTCAGTCAAAAAGCGACGGGATTTACATCTGCATTTTTCGAGCTACACTCCGCCGCCCTTGACGAAGTTGTTCTCAAACGGAGGAACTATGCGCAAGTACCTGTTCGTGATAGTGGTGGCGCTTCTCGGGACCCTGATCTCGGGCGCGAACGCTGCCACACCGACCGGCGGCACGGTGTCGAGTGCGTCGCCGACCGCCAGCTGGAGTGGCGGACCGTTCGTGACGTCGAACCCGAGCGGCCTGTGCCTGGTGGGGGACCCCGCGTGCGACAGGTACAACCTCACGATCGAGGCGCCCGGCGGGGGTTTCTCCGTCGAGATCACGACCACGCCGTCGAGCGAGGGCGACGACTACGACCTGTACGTCCACGACGCGTCCGGTGCGCGGGTGGGGAGCTCGGCGAGCGAGAGCGGTGCCGAAAAGGTCGTGCTCGCAAATCCGGCAGCCGGGACCTACAGCGTCCGCGTCCTGGCGTGGAAGGTCCTTCCCGGCGGCACGTATCAGGGCGCGGCGACGATGAAGGTCGCCTCCACCGATCCGGGGCCGACGCCTGACCCGACCTCCGTCAAGTGGAGCTACGACCCGACTGCGGCGCAGGCGACCGTCGAAGTGCCGCTGCGAGTCGTCATGGTCGGCTTCCAGCCGGGCGAGCTGAACGAGACGGCGCTCGTCGGCGAGATCCCCGACTACCAGCGCCCGGGCGTCCTCATCCCGCGCGGCCAGAGCTCGAGCGGCGACGCCTTCCCGCTCTTCGGCGCGGAGACGCTCGTCAACCACGGCCGCAACTACTACAACAGCTCGACGCCCTTCACGGTGCCGTACGAGTACAAGTGGAAGCGGCAAGTGATCTACGCACCCGACGCGTTCGCCGCCGGCCTGTTCGCGGCGATGAAGGCGAACAGCACCACGGGCGAGTTCGCGAAGTCGGGCAACCGCCAGTACCTCGAGGCCTACAACGCCAACCGCGGCGTCTACCGCGGCGCCGGCAACGTCGTGGCGCCGAATTCGCCGGTCCGGTTCGTCAACGGCGAGGCGATCGAGGACTGGATCTCGGCCAACTCGGCGACGTATCTCGGCTTCGACGCGCCGGCCCGCGGCAAGGGGCCGGGCTCGAATCCGGGCTACACGGTCTACGTGCTGAACACGTGGGACTCGGCGCTGGCGAAGCAGCACCTCCAGCCCGAGCACGAGTACCACGTCTGGAAGATCAACCGCACCGATCCCGACACGAGCGACTTCGACGGGATCGACTGGGCCCGCGTCTGGGGCGGTCGCTATCGCTTCATGATGGTCGACCTCGGCGCCGCGCCGAACCCGTACGAGGCCGAGACGTGGGGCAACCGCAACCGCTCAGTCAACGGCTCGGCGAACTACGACCCGCCGCTCTGGGAGTACCGCGCGGGCGCGCCGCGGCCGGTGACGCTCGTCAACCTCGGCGAGGGGATCGAGCAGGCCGTCACGCCCGGCGAGCGCTGGGATACCGACCAGCTGAACCGCGTGATCGGCCGTACGGTCGGCCAGGCGGCGTCGTTCCGGTTCATGCACTCGTACCTCTACGAGCCGCAGCCGGCGACCGGCCAGTACTGGTTCTCGGACAACGTCTGGCACGACGCCAACGCGGAGCTCCCGTGGGCCTCGGACCTGTCGCGGCTCTACAACCAGGACGTCGTCCTGACCGGGCTGCGCACGCTGACGCCGTACCTGACCTTCGCGGGCGACGTTCGCTTCGCGTATCTCGGGCAGGGCGGGGCCGACAACACCGCCGACCAGGCGATGCTCGACCAGGCGAAGCGTGACGGCGACGACATCGCCGGGGCGCCCGGCGTCGCCATGCACACCGACACGGCGATGGACTACATCGACGCGCAGCCGCGCCTGTTCCGCGGCGGGGCCTGCTACACGACGGTGCCGGCGATCAACGTCGTCGCCGAGAAGCACTACGCGTGGGCCCTCGCGATCGCGGCCGGCATCGCGACGAACCGGAACGGCGTGCCGTGGGGCTACCTCGGCTCGGTCAACGACGTGTTCAAGTCGCCCGAGTCGGACCGCGACCAGTCGATGACGTTCGCGCACCCGTCGATCGGCTCCGGTGCGTTCACGTACACCGCCATCCACGAGGCCAGCCACTACCTCGGCCTCGCGCACCCCCACGACTCGATCGGCGCGACCCGCAATGCGGACGGCTCGCCGAAGTACTACGACGGCTTCACGTGGGCGTTCAACTCCACGGCGTCGCCGACCACGTACTCGCACACCGAGCTCGTGTACTCGATCCTCGACCAGGAGAACATCGCCCGCGGCCACGCCGCCTACTACTTGAAGTGGGCGGACGAGTCGCTCGCGGACGGCGGCCAGGCGTACTTCGACGCCGGCGTGACGTCGGTCGGGCTGCTGCCTGCGGCGGCTGCGCGGCTGCGCAAGCGGGCGATCGATCAGATGGAGCTGGCGGAGACGCTCTTCGCGCGCTTCGACTTCGTCAAGGCGACGTTCGCAGCGCAGAAGGCGTTCCGCGCAGCGGCCGCCTACCGCGATCTCGCCCGCGGCCTCGCGCCGGGGACGACCGAGCTCGGGTACGGGACGAAGAAGGAAGGCGCCGAGAGCTGCCAGTCGGCGAAGGAGCAGACCCAGAAATAGGGTCGAATCGAGCGGGGGCCTTCGGGCCCCCGCCGGCGTTCTCGACACGAATCACTGTCGCCGAACGCGGCCTTCGACGAGGTGCTGCGTGGCTCGCCCCTCGTCGCCGAGGCAGGCGAGGACTTCGCGTGGAAGGCGCTCGACGATCCGGCGCCCGGCCTCCCGTTCGAGGACCCGGCTTCGATCGTCCAGTGGGACATGATGCAGATCCGCGCGCCCGAGGCTCACGTCGAGCAGGAGGGCCTCCGCGCCGTCGACGTCGGCATCCTCGACAGCGGGATCGACGGCAGCCACATCGAGTTCGACGACGACGGCATCCCGGGTGGGGCGACGAACGTCGACTGCAAGCGCGGCCGGGACTTCGTGCCGCTGGGGCCGGGCGTCGGCAACCCAAGCCGTGCATCGACAACCAGTTCCAGGGAACTCACGTCGCCGGCACCGTGGCGGCGCAGTCGAACAACGTCGGCATCGTGGGCGTCGCGCCGAACGTGACGCTCGTGCCCGTCAAGGTCTGCGACACGGCCGGCTACTGCTACGCGAGCTCCGCCACGGCCGGCTACTGCTACGCGAGCTCCGCCACGGCCGGGATCACGTATGCAGGCGACGCCGAGCTCGACGTGATCAACATGAGCTTCTTCGTCGACGACGACGTGTTCCTCGGCTCGACCGAGTTCAAGTGCTCGAGTGATCCGGTACAGCGGAGCTTCCGCCATGCCGTCGAGCGGGCGGTCCAGTACGCGCGGAAGCACGGCGTGACCCCGGTCGCGGCCCTCGGCAACTCCGACACGGATCTCGCGCATCCGCCCGCCGGAAACGAGTGCGAGGTCGTGCCCGCCGAGACGCAGGGCGTGGTCGGGACGGCGGCGCTCGGGAGCCGGAAGGAGAAGGCCGGCTACTCGAACTACGGCGCGGGCGCCACCGACGTCGCCGCCCCGGGGGGCAACGGCACGACCGGCGACTGCCGCACGACCGTGCCCTCAGCCTTCCCGGGCAACCTCTACATCTGCATTCAGGGCACGTCGATGGCCTCGCCCCACGCGGCCGGCGTGGCGGCGCTGATCGTGAGCGAGTTCGGGACGCTCGGCTCCGACGGCGACGTGAAGATGTCGCTGACGAAGGTCGAGGCGTACCTTCAGGCGACCGTTGTCGACCAGGGCCTGCCGGGCTACGACGAGTGCTTCGGCCACGGACGTATCGACGCGCTCCGGGCCGTGCTGCACGACACGTCTGCGCTGGCGGATCCCGCGGCGCCGCACTGCCCGGAGTACACCGAGTAGGCGTAGCTGCGGCAAGGGGGAGGGCGAAAGGTCCGCCATCTGCGGGCCTTTCTTCTGTCTGCGTTCAGGCCGGACGGGGCCGAACGACGAGGCGGAACGCCTGCGTCTTCACGACGCCGTTGGCGTCGGTCGCGCGAACGGAGAAGCTGAAGGTGCCGGCGGACTTCGGCGTGCCTTTGAGGAGTCCGTCGGACGAGAAAACGACGCCCGCGGGGAGCGTGCCGCCCGCCCTCACGTAGCGGTACGGCGCCTGCCCACCCGAAGCGTTGATCCTCGCGCGATACGGCCTTCCGGCGACCGCCGGACCGAGCGCGGTCGGCCTCAGGACGAGCCGTGCGGGCGAGACAGTGAGCGTGAACGCACCGCTGCCGGGCGCGCCGTTCGCGTCGAGGACTCCGACGGTGAACGTGAAGGTGCCCGATCCCACCGTCGGCGTGCCTTTGAGCACGCCGTCCGTCTCGAGCTCGATTCCCCTGGGCAGCGCGCCGGAGGAGAGTGAGAAGGCGTACGGGGCCGTGCCGCCCGTGACGCTCAGCGCCTGGCTGTAGGCCGCGCCCGATGTTGCCGGACGGAGATCGGTGGGCCCGACCCTGAGGCTGGGCAGAGCAACCGTCACGGTGTAGGAGAAGATCCCCCGGGCGCCGCGCGCATCCGTCGAGACGACGGTGAACGTCGAGCTGCCGGCCTCCGTCGGCGTGCCGCCGAGGATCCCGGCCGAGCTGAGGGTCATTCCGGCCGGAAGCGCACCCTCGGTGACGGCGAAGCTGTACGGCGGCGTTCCCCCGGCCGTGATCGTGAAGGACTGGCTGTACGGCGCGCCGGCGACCGCGTCGGGGAAGGAGAGCGGCGACATCATCAACCGCACGCCGAGCGTGTACGACCGGGTGCCCGTGGAGCCGCCCGATCCGGTCGACTTGACCGTGAAGCTGAACCTGCCGCCCTGGGTCGGCGTTCCGTCGATGATGCCGCCGGGGCTGAGCGCGAGGCCGGGCGGAAGCGAGCCGGCGGTGACCGCATAGCTGAACGGGCCCGTGCCGTTCGAGGTCGTCAGCGTCTGCGCGGGGTACGGAGCGCTCGCGACTCCCTCGGGGAGCGTGTCGGGGCCGAGAGTCGGCAGCACCGGAGCCGCGGGCGCGGCCGGAGTAGCCGGTGCGGCCGTCGTGCCGTTCCCGACGACGGGGGCCGTCGGGACCGAAGTGGCCACGCCGTAGTCGTCGCGGCACTCGCGTGTGCCGGTCGAGTAGTTCCACTCGCCGCAGTCGGTACCGCGCACGTAGACGTCCACGGCGAGCGAGTAGCCGACGTCCGCAGCCTGCACGACGTAGCTGTTGCTCGCGCCTTCGGGCTGCGCGATCACGCACCCGGAGAGCGTGTTCGGCAGGCAGCGAATGTACTGGTAGTTCGTGGTCGCACAGGCCTCGGCGGGGTTGCAGAACCAGCTGCCGTTGCCGGCCTTGAGGGTGCTGCCGACCTTGGCCTCACCTTCGGAGATGTAGGGGCGCTGGTTGTTGCGGGGCTTCTCGGCCGCCGCGCCCGGGGCGAGCGTGAGCGCGAGGATCGAGAGCAGGGTGAGCGCGGTGAGGCGGACGATTCGAGCGGGCGTGATGGTCATGGGCTCCGGGGGGTCGAACGACGTCGGGCAGGCGGACTGAGCCGCAGTCCCTCTATCGGCGCGGAGCGCCCGGAGGTTGAACCCTCGTGACCGCGAAAGCGAGCGACCCGAGTGGGTGCTTTCGTGAGGCTGCACGTCGGGGTGAAGCTGGCCGAGCCACGCTTGCAGGGCGGAATGGGCTTCTCTTGCGGGGGACCGTGCCGTTTCTCGCCTCGTGTCCCCCGGCCTGCCGAAGTATTCGGGCGAGACGCACGTACGGGTCGCTGGCGGCTTCAATGTCGGCCGACGTTTGCCGCAAGGATTCCGACGCGGTCGAGCGAAGTAGACGAACTTCGTGCGGATCAGCTCGGCGTCGATTCGTCTGATCCGAAAGTCTGTTCTTCCGAAACAGGGGGTTTCGATGGCTCGCCTACTCCGTTTTCGACCGACGCCCTCGATGGTCGTCGCCTGTCTCGCTCTCATGGTCGCTCTGGGAGGCACCGGCTATGCAGCGACAGTGTTACCGCGGAACAGCGTCGGCACCGTGCAACTGAGAAGCAATGCCGTCACGGCGTCGAAGGTGAAGAACTTCTCGCTCCTGCGCCAGGACTTCAAGCAGGGCCAGCTGCCGGTCGGGCCACAGGGCCCGGCCGGACCAGCAGGACCTGCCGGGCCCGCCGCACGCTGGGCGCTCGTCCGGGCCGACGGTACGATCATCGCGCAGTCAGGCGGGATCACGCCGACGGCGAAGCCGTCGGCCGGCGCGTACATCATCGACTTCGGCAGCGCCGTGACCGGCAAGCTGATAATTGCCTCGTCGGCGAACGCCACTGACATCGGTGATCGCGGGACCGTCAGCGTAGGCGCGTGCGGCGGCACCGCCGAAGGCAGCAGCTGTCCGAGCGGAAACGATACGAACCATGTCCGCGTCATCACGCGCAAGGAGGGCGACACCACGGCTGAGGACCACCCCTTCTACGTCGCAGTGATCGGCTAGCGAGGAACGTCTGGTACGGGCGCTGGGATCGCCCGGCGCCCGTCCGGGCCCACGACGTGAGCTCAACGAA
The DNA here is from genome assembly GCA_050697975.1 of Gaiellaceae bacterium. Taxonomy (GTDB): domain Bacteria; phylum Actinomycetota; class Thermoleophilia; order Gaiellales; family Gaiellaceae; genus JBOHAW01. The sequence goes on along the minus strand of JBOHAW010000058.1, from coordinate 1,116 downwards.
AGCCCAGACTCCAGATCGCGCACGTCGAGACGGGTTGGAGGCTCTTCGCGAGCACGCCAAGCGGCCTCTCGTTCGCGCGTTGCCCAAACCGCTGCCCACAGGGGCCGATGACCTTCGCGGCGACAGCGAAAAAGGCCGAAAAAGCCCCCTGAGCGGGGGCTTTCGTGAGGCTGCGGGGCAAGGACTCGAACCTTGACTACCTGATCCAGAGTCAGGCGTCCTACCATTAGACGACCCCGCAAAGGGCCGGAAGAGTGTAGCGGGCCTATGTTTCGAGCCTGTAGATCGGCACGAGGCGCTTCTCGGCCTCCGTGTCGATGTGCGCGATCACCTCGACGTACGGCTCGAGGCCCGATCCGAGCAGCTTTGCCTTCAGCAGACCGTCCACCTGGTAGATGCCGGAGGAGTTGTTCATGAGGATCTCGATGCGGATCGCCCGCTCCTCGCCGTCCTTGATCGAGACGTCGTCGATGGCCGCGGCCGAGAGGGAGTGGATGGAGTCGCGGCCGCGCTCGAAGGGAATGCGCGACCGCCCCTGCGCCATGTCGAGCGCGTCGGCGACGCGCACGACGCCGGCCTCGAGCGTGAGCGGCTTGCCGTACTCCCGGTGGCTCGTGATCGTCTGCAGGACCTCGGCCACGATTACCGTTCGCTCCGGCTCGTCGTACACGCCGTCGAGCAGCTCGCGCAGCTTCGGCTCGGCGAGGAAGAGGCTGAAGTCCTCGTGTCCGTCCCGGTGCACGCTCATGCCGATGCAGTGCAGGAGCGCGCCGAGGGTGACGATGACCTCGGCGTCGTCCTGCGCCATGCCGTAGTCCCGCACCGCCGCGGGCTCGACGCCGTGCTTCGCGAGCTGGCGCAGGAGCTTGAGGGCGATGTTCGTGACGATCTGGATGTGCACCCACGAGTGGTCGTTGATCTCCATCCGCACGACCGCGTTGACGTTCGCGACGTGCCACCAGGCCTTGAGCTGGGTGTCGTCGTTCACGCGCTCGAGCAGCGTGCGCAGCTTGCGGTTGCCGCGCACGGGCAGGTTGATCCGCATCGCCTGGACGGCCTGCGCGGGGGTCAGTCGGGTCTCGCGCTCGGCCTCGGCGGAGACGGGATGCTCGATTC
>JBOHAW010000057.1:0-4501 GCA_050697975.1 Gaiellaceae bacterium | reverse complement strand
GCTCGTGTGGGCGAGCACCGCGGCGGCGGCGGCCGCTGCGGCGGTCGCGGTCGGACTCGGTCTCTGGGGCAACTCGCTCTCGGGGGACCTCGACCGCGAGCGCGAGCGCCTGGCGGTCCTCGCCGACCCCGACGCGGCGCGCGTCCCGCTCGACGGCGCCGACGGAACCCTCGTCCGCTCGGAGTCCGGACAGTCGGTCCTCCTCCTCTCGGGCCTCGAGCGGGCCCCGGCCGGCAAGACCTACGAGATCTGGGTGATTCCCTCCGAGGAGGACGCGCCGCAGCCGGCGGGGCTGTTCGAGGCCGGAGGCGGGAACGACGTGGTCGTGCTCACGCGGCCGGCGCACGCGGGCGCGACCATCGCGGTCACGCTCGAGCGGGAGGGCGGCGTCGACAGCCCGACCGGCTCGCCGCTCTTCACCGCGCGCGCCTAACGCGTTCTCGGCACCGTCACGGCACAGAGCGGTCCGACCCGTCTGCCTACACTCGCCCCCGATGAGCGCGCACGCACTCGAGTACGACGCTGCCTCCGACCTGCACGAGCCGCTCCGCCGGCTGTTCGGGTTCGACGCCTTCCTGCCGGGCCAGGAGGAGATCGTGCGCCGGGTCCTCGCCGGCCGCGACACGCTCGCGCTCATGCCGACCGGCTCGGGCAAGTCGCTCCCGTACCAGCTCGCCGCGATGCTCCGCCCCTCCCCCACCCTCGTCGTCTCGCCGCTGATCGCCCTGATGAAGGACCAGGTCGACTCGCTCCCGGCTCCGGTCGCCGCTCGCACCTCCCTGATCAACTCGTCGCTCGAGCCGGACGAGGCGGCCGCGCGGCTCGAGCGCTTCGCGGCCGGCGGGATCAAGCTCCTGCTCGCCGCGCCCGAGCGGCTGCGCCAGCGCTCGTTCGTCTCCGCACTCGCCGCGACGGGCGTCGGGCTCGTGGTCGTCGACGAGGTGCACTGCGTGAGCATGTGGGGACACGACTTCCGGCCGGACTACCTGTTCATCCGCGCGGCCCTCGAGGCGCTCGGCGAGCCGCCGGTGCTGGGCTTGACCGCGACCGCGAGCCCTGCGACGGAGCGGGCGATCGCCGAGTCGCTCGGCCGCGACTTCGACGTCGTGCGCGCGAGCGTCGTGCGGCCGAACCTCCACCACGAGGTGGACGTGGTCGAGGACGAGGAGGAGCGCCGCCGGAGGCTCCTCGAGCGCGTGCGCTCCGCGCGCGGTCCGGCCATCGTCTACGCGCGCTCGCGCAGGAAGTGCGAGGAGCTTTCGCGCCTGCTCGCGGGCCACGGCCTCGACGCGGCGCACTACCACGCCGGCCTCGAGTCCGCCGAGCGAACGGGCGTGCAGGAGCGGTTCCTCCAGGGCGGGCTGCGCGTCGTCGTCGCCACGACCGCGTTCGGAATGGGCATCGACAAGCCCGACATCCGCCTCGTCCTCCTCTACAACTTCCCCGGCTCGCTCGAGGACTACGTGCAGATGGTCGGACGCGCCGGGCGGGACGGCTCGGACAGCGAGTGCGTTCTCTTCGCGGGCCACGGGGACGCGCTCGCGCTGCGGCGCTTCGCGCGCGCGGATACGCCCTCCGCCGGGCTCCTCCGGGAGCTCTACCGGAGGGTGCGCGAGCGCGCCGTGGACGGGGTGGCGCGCGTCGCCGCCGAGGAGCTCTCCGACGATCGGGATGCGCGCGTCCTCGTCGGCATGCTCGACCAGGCCGGCCTCCTGCGCAGGCGGTTCGACGCCGGGCGGGCGATGGAGATCGAGCTAGTCCCCCCGCCCCCCGACGCGGGCGGGAGAATCGCCGACCTGCTGGCCCGCTACGGGCGCCAGGCGCTCGCGCGCACGGACCTGATCGTCGGCTATGCCGAGTCGGAGCGCTGCCGGCAGGCGCAGATCGCGGAGCACTTCGGCGAGGCGCTCGAGGGGCCCTGCGGCACCTGCGACCGCTGCGCGCCGCCGCGCGAGGTCGGAGTCGCCGCCTTCGCCGAGGAGGCCGCGACCCTCCCGGACGACGTCGGCGCCGCCATCCTCGAGGCGGTGGCCGGCCTGCGGTGGCCGCTCGGCCAGAACGGGCTCGCCGCGATGCTCGCCGGCTCGATCTCCGCGCCTCCGTCCGCGCGCCGAAGTCCGGGCTACGGCCGGCTCGGTGCCGCGCGGCCCGGGACGATCAAGCGCTGGCTCGAGCGCTTGATCGAGTCGGGGCACCTCGAGCGCTACGAGAGCGACGACGGCTTCAGGCTGCTCCGGCTCGCGCGCACCGATGACCCGCCGCGCCTCGTCCCCGCGGCCGCAGCGTCTGCGGACGCCGCTCTCCCGCCGGAGGACGCCGATCTGTTCGAGCGCCTGCGAGCGTGGCGGCGCGACACGGCGGCGGCGGCGGACGTGCCCGCGTTCGTCGTCTTCTCGGACCGCACGCTGCGCGCGCTGGCGGCGGCACGGCCGGCGGACGAGCAGGAGCTGACGGCGATCTCGGGCGTCGGCCCCGCGAAGCTCGAGCGCTACGGCATGGACGTGCTGGCCGTGATCGGAGCGGAACGGCGCTAGACTCGGCGCTTCGTGCCCCTGCGAAGACGTACGCGTGCGCCGCGTCCCCGGCGCCGAATCCGCAAGCTTCGACTGCTCGCTCTGCTCAGCGTCGTCGGGCTGCTCGCCAGCTCGGCGTTCACGTTCGGGATGGTGACGGCGATCGCGAGCGAGATCCCCTCGCTCGACCCGGAGAACCGCAAGGAGGAGCTGAACGGCGTCATCTACGCGAACGACGGCGAGACCGTGCTCGCCGTCCTGCGCGGCTCCGAGAGCCGCGTCCTCGTCGACGCAGACCAGATCTCGCCGGTGATGAAGGCCGCCATCGTCGCCGTCGAGGACCGTCGTTTCTGGGAGCACCGCGGCATCGACCTCCGCGGGATCGGCCGGGCCCTCTGGGCCGACATCCAGCAGAAGCGGGTCGTCGAGGGCGGATCGACGATCACGCAGCAGTTCGTCAAGAACGCCTACGTCCGCAACCGCCGAACGATCGGCCGGAAGGTTCGAGAGGCGGCACTCGCCTGGCAGCTCGAGCAGAAATGGTCGAAGGAGAAGATCCTCACGGAGTACCTGAACACGATCTACTTCGGCAACGGCGCGTACGGCATCCAGCAGGCCGCCAAGACCTACTTCCACAAGGGTGCGTCCGCCCTCGTCCTCCGCGAGGCGGCGCTGCTCGCGGGCATCCCCGCCGACCCGAGCGGCTACGACCCCGTCGCGAGACCGGCCGCAGCCCGCGATCGGCGCGACAAGGTGCTGCGGGACATGCTCGAGCTCGGAAACATCACGCGACTCCAGTACGAGAGCGCGAGGAGCGCTCCGCTGCCGCGGCCGGAGGACGTGCGCCTACCCGGGACCCAGGGCCCGGCCCAGTACTTCACGAACTACGTCAAGCAGCAGCTGATCGACCACTACGGCGCCGAGGAGGTCTTCGGCGGCGGGAAGCGCGTCCAGACGACGATCGACCTCGGCCTGCAGCGGCGCGCGCGCGACTCGATCTCGAAGTGGCTGACCGATCCGGAGGGGCCGTCCGCCGCGCTCGTCGCCGTCGATCCGACCACGGGCAACGTGCTCGCGATGGTCGGTGGGAACAACTACCGCAAGAGCCAGTTCAACCTCGCCGTCCAGAGCGAGCGCCAGCCGGGCTCCGCCTTCAAGCCGTTCGTGCTCGCGACGGCGCTGCAGCAAGGGATCGCGCCGAGCACGAGGTTCGTCTCGAAGCCCTTGCAGGTCTTCCTCGGAGACCGCTACGTCTCGATCTCGAACTACGAGAACGCCTATCTCGGGTCGATCGACCTGGAGACGGCGACGATCCACTCCGACAACGCGGTCTACACCGGGCTCACGGAGCTCGTCGGCCCGCGCAACGTGGCGGCGACGGCCACGCGGCTCGGGATCTCGAGCAAGCTCAGCGGCTACCTGTCGATCGGCCTCGGGGCGGAGGCGGTCAACCCGCTCGAGCTCGCACGCGCCTACTCGGCCTTCGCCAACGGCGGTTACCGCCTCGACACGCGGACCTTCGGCGACCAGCCGCGGGCCATCCAGCTGATCAGGAACGAGAAGAACGAGATCGTGGACGAGAACCTCCCGAGCTCGCGCCGCGTCCTGAGCGCGCGCACGGCCGGCCTCGTCAACTCGATGCTGGAGAAGGTGATCCAGCAGGGCACGGGCCGGCGCGCGGCGATTCCCGCGTGGCCGGCCGCGGGCAAGACGGGGACGACGGAGAACTACGGCGATGCCTGGTTCGTCGGCTACACGCCCCAGCTCGCCGTTGCCGTGTGGGTGGGCTACCCGAACCGGCTCGTGCCGATGGAGGTCGAGTTCGAAGGCGAGCCCGTCGCGGGCGGGACGTATCCGGCGCTCATCTGGAAGACGTTCATGCAGCAGGCGCTGAGGCATCTGGACGCGCCGGCCGAGTCGTTCCCCGTGCCCGAGTACCCGGCCGCCTACCCGTACCAGGTCGTCATCCGCAACAACCGTCTCCTGCT
>JBOHAW010000056.1:0-4832 GCA_050697975.1 Gaiellaceae bacterium | reverse complement strand
AGACGGCCGCGCCCGAGCGGACGGACACGAGCAGCGGGTCGCGAGGATCGCCGAAGCGCTTGCCGGTCCGGCCCTCGAGCGCGGCCATGTGCCGCACCACCTGCCCGTCGAGGCCGGCCGGCACCTCCCCCCCGCTCGCCTGGTAGGCCCGGCACGCGTCGGTGGTGATCGTGAAGCCCGCGGGGACGGGCACGCCAAGCGCCGTCATCTCCGCCAGCCCGGCTCCCTTGCCGCCGAGGAGCTCGCGCCCGCCCTCGGACGGCTCGTCGAAGTCGTAGACGTATCTCGTCTCGGCCACGGCGCGCAATCTTCCCACAGTTGCAGCGGCTACCCGCCTCAAGTGCGAGCCCGCGGCGACCGATGAGAGGTGGGAACGCCGCGATGGACGAGACGCCGCAGGATCTTCCAGAGTTCGGCAGCGGGCTGCGAGCTCAGCTCGAGCGCCGCGGGCAGCTCGACGCCCCGCGGGCGACGCTGCCGCCGCTTCGCCTGGCCGAGGAGGCCGAGCAGCGCATGAGCCCCGAGCTCGTGCTCGTGTGCCCCGAGCTGCGCCCGTCCGCACTCGGCATCGGCGGTTGACCGACCAGGAGTGGCGGCTTATGCCATAGTTATGGCATGAGAACGACACTGGATCTCGACGACCGCGTAATGGAGGCGCTGCTCGCGCGGTGTCCCGGTGCGACGAAGCGTGCCGCAGTCGAGCACGCGATCAAGGCGTATCTGGCGAGCGACGCCGGCGAGCGGCTGCTGGCGCTCCGCGGCAGCATCGACATCGAGGACAGGTCCGCACAGCTGCGCCGCGATCGGGACGTTTGACGGTCCTCGCGGACACCTCGATCTGGATCGACTTCTACCGCGGGCGCGAGCCCAATGCCGAAGGACTCGCGCGTCTGATCCGTCAGCAGGACGTCATCATCTGCGGACCTGTTGTCGCCGAGCTGATCGCGGAAGCGCCGGAGGACCGGCGCGAGGAGCTCGACGAGGCCCTCGGCGCACTGCCCTTCATCCCCCTCGGAGACGGCGAATGGCGGGAAGCGGGGGTGCGGGCGTACGAGCTTCGCCGGCGAGGCGGCGCCGTGCCGTTACTCGACATCCTGATCGCAGTCGCTGCCACGCGAGCCGCTGCCGCGCTCTGGACGCGCGACGAGCACTTCGCGCGGATCGGGCAGGTCCTGCCGAGCTTCGCTCTCTACGGCGACCCGGTCGAGTAGGGCCGATACTCCGCGCGTGACGCTGCGCGATCACTGGGAAGCACAGGCCGAGGCGTGGGCGCGGTGGGCGCGCGTTCCCGGGCATGACGTTCTTCTGGGCGAACGCGCTCCTGACGACTTCGCGCGTTCCGCGTACGTAGTCCATTTCTTGATGTAGCCCCAGAACTGGTCGAGGTTACGGCAAGTTCGGAGGAACTCGGGAACCGCCGCGCGAGGTGCATCCGCTGTTAGTCGCTCGCGCAGGGCCGCATATCGAGCGGGGCTTTCCTTACCGCCGCTCGCGCGGCTGACCAGCAAGTTCCCCATCGCCGACCTCCCGCAACGACAACTCCTCGACCTCGTCAGCGACTGGATCAACTCCGAAAGTGCTCACACCTCAGATGGTAAGGACAAGTCGCCGCGATTACCGACACCGGCAGCAATCAAGGTCACTCGTGCTCACACCGCCCAGATGGACGCCGCGTCGCGCTCGCCATGGCCGTCGAGCGGGCCTCCCATTGAGGGCCCGTGCGCCTGCTCTGGTGGCTCTAGTTCAGCGGTGCCGTCCACCATTCGGACACAACAACGTGCCCTGCGCCTTCCAGCATGGCGCGCTTTGGCTCATCCAGCGGGCCGCACACGACGACCGTCTGAGCCGCGCCACGCGAACGCGCACGTGCGCGCGCTTCATCGAGCAGCGCTCGTCCCGCCTCCTCCCACAATTCGGGCCGCGCCACCGCGAAGTCGTCGATCAGGCACGTAAGGCCACCGGGCTCGTACACCGGCGGCGCGGGCACGAGCGCTGCGACGACGAAGCCGGTTATCTCGCCGTTCTCCTCGCTCACGAGCACGATCTTCTCGTCGTCGGCCACAAGCGACGCGAGGAACGGGCCGTGCCGCTCCCGTGCCTCCGGGTGAGGGCGGTGGAACACAGGCGCGTGGCTCTTGTACGCCTCTCGCTTGTGCGCGGCCAACTCTACGAGCCAGTCAACATCTCTTGCCACCGCGTCTCGCACCATGCCGCATTCTTACGCCGCGCACGGGGCGAGCGGGATATGGCGCCGACGCTCGAAGAACGTCCTCCGCTCGGACTACGCTCGGCAGCGTGAGCGGCGCCGACGACGACGCTGACCTCGAAGCTCTCGGCGTTCCGCCGAGGGTGCCATGGCGTAGGTGTCGATGCGTCGCCGACCTTGATCCGGCTCGCGGCGGACGCCCATCCGGAAGGGCAGTACGTCCGCTGCGACGCGGCGGCGCTGCCGTTCGAGGAAGGATCGTTCGACCTCGCTGTGGCGTCCGCCCGCTGGCGGCGCGTGCCGCTGTTCCTCTACGTCAGAGCCCGGCGCCTGGCCTGAAACTCGGCCACCCACGCCGCCCCGCGGATGGCGAACCAGACCGGCGTGAGCAGGACGTAGAAGACCACGACCGCGGCAGCGAGGATCGCCCACCACAGAGCCCAGTAGCGGACGGGCACCGAGCCCTTCTCGGCGAGATCCCTCACGAGGCGGCCACGACCTCGGCGCGGCGCTGCTCGATCAGCCGGATGATCCGGTGCGCGGTCTCCTCGATCGACAGGCCCGAGACGTCGATCACCGGGCAGCCGAGCCGGCGATGGATCGCCGCGGCCTCGTCGAGCTCCTCGTAGATCGCGACCAGCTCCGAGTAGCTCCGGTTCGAGCCGCCCATGTTGCGCACGCGCACCCGGCGGATGTCGGCCAGGCGCTCGGCGTCGATGGTCAAGCCGACGATTCTGGCCGAGTCGACGGCGAACAGCTCCGCCGGCGGCTCGATGCCCTTGACGATCGGCACGTTCGCCGTCTTGTGCCCGAGGTAGCCGAGGTAGATCGAGAGCGGCGTCTTCGACGTGCGCGAGACGCCGACGAGGACGATGTCCGCCTCGGGGAGGCGGCGGGTGCCGACGCCGTCGTCGAACTTGACGGCGAACTCGATCGCCTCCATGCGCTTGAAGTACGTGTCGTCGAGCGCCGCCCGCGCGCCCGGCGTCATGCGTGCCGCCATTCCCGAGACGCGCTTCACGGACTCGATCGGATGCCCGAGTAGATCGCAGTAGTGGACGCGCCCGCTGCGGCAGAGCGAGCGCATGGCCTCGCGCCACTCCGGCTTCACGAGCGTGTAGACGATCACGGCCGGCCGCCCCTTCGCGCGGTTGACGGCTCGGGCGAGGTCCTCGACGTCCTCGACGCGAGGGTGCCGGATCTCGGCGAAGGGCTGGTCCGGGAACTGCGCCTCGAGCGCCGACACGAGGCGCGCTGCGGTCTCGCCCGTCGAATCGGAGACCACGTGCAGCTCCACGGTGTCGCGTGTCATCAGGACATTGTGGCGTGTGCGATGCTCGGAGGGACGCGCAGAGAGGAGTCCGTCCAGCGATGAAGGCTCGGCTGCTCACGATCCTGGCCGCCGCCCTCGTCTCCGGCGGCTGCAGCGGCTCGGGCGAGCCGGAGTCGTCGGCGCCGGCGCCTGTCACCACGGCCGCACGCGGCGGGGACTTCTACGCCGTTCCCGACCCCCTGCCGCCGGGGCGCCCGGGCGACCTCATCCGCGCCGAGCCGGCCGAGTCGCCGCCCGGGTCGCGGGTGTGGCGCGTCCTCTATCACTCGCGCGCGCTCGACGGGCGCGACATCGCCGTCTCCGGGCTCGTGGCCGCGCCGGCCGAGCCCGCGCCGGCCGGGGGCTACCCGGTCCTGGCCTGGGCGCACGGCACGACCGGCCTCGCAGACCCGTGCGCCCCGTCGAAGGAGGCGACGTTCGGGCGAGTCCCGTTCCACGACTATTGGCTCTACGGGTACGTGGTCGCCGCGACGGACTACGAAGGGCTCGGTACGCCCGGCCTCCACCCCTACCTCGTCGGGGCGAGCGAGGGACGGAGCGTGCTCGACGCCGTGCGCGCTGCTCGCCGGCTCGAGCGGTCGGGCGCCGGCAGGCGCGCGATCCTGTTCGGGCACTCGCAGGGCGGCCACGCCGTGCTCTTCGCAGGCGAGATCGCAGCCTCGTACGCGCCCGACGTCGACCTGCTCGGCGTGGTCGCAGCGGCTCCCGCCGCAGAGCTCCTGCTGCTCACCCGGGACGTCCGGAGGTCGGCGTTCAGCGGGTACATCCCGGCCGCGGTGGCCGGATTCGCCGCGGTCTACCCCGACGCGCAGCCCGAGCGGGTCCTGACCGCCGACGCCCTCGCCGACCTCGGCGTCGTCGACGAGGGATGCATCGGCGACGTGCTGGGGACGTATGCGGACGAGGACGTCCTGCGGCCCGGCGTGCTCGAGCGGGAGCCGTGGCGATCGCGCCTGATCGAGAACACGCCCGGGCGCGCCGCGACGCCGGCTCCGATCCTGGTCGTGCACGGGACGGAGGACGAGCAAATCCCGGTTTCCGCCGCCCGGGGGCTCCTCGAGCGGCTCTGCCGATCCGGCGACACCGCGGCCGAGCTCCGCCTGTATCCCGGCGCCGCCCACATCGGTGTCGTGCGGGCGAGCGAAGGCGACGTCCTCCGCTGGATGGCGCAGCGCGTCACGGGGGCGCGCGCGAGAACCTCCTGCGGTCGCTGAGGCTCACTCGACGGAGTCGGGCCTCGTCCCGAGCTCGACGTCGATCGTCCGGGGGTTGTCGCCGCGCCGGAGCTCGAGC
>JBOHAW010000055.1:0-4334 GCA_050697975.1 Gaiellaceae bacterium | reverse complement strand
GGCTTCTTGTGCATACGCGGTCAGCCTTGCCACGAGCGCCGCCCCCGAATCCCGAACCGCCCCGGCGGTCCAGGCGAATCTGCGGTGCCGGTCGCGCGCGGCGGGTGTATTGCGCGGCAAGGGTGCTACTGTGGAGGCCGCATGCCGTTCGGAATCGGAGTCTGGGAGATCGCGATCCTCTTGCTCGTCGCGCTGCTCGTGTTCGGGCCGAAGCGACTTCCCGAGATGGGCCGCTCGCTCGGGCGCGGAATGCGCGAGTTCAAGGACTCGATCAGCGGCAAGGACCACGACGACGACGACGACCGTCTCGCCGAGCTGCCCGCCCCGCACGAGGACAGCACCGTGACGGCCTCGCGCAAGCGCGACACCGTCTAGGGACACTCCCGCCGTGGCGTGGAAGCGGCTTCCGCGGCGCCTTGGCCACGGTGAGGAGGCGACGCTCGTCGAGCATCTGGGCGAGCTACGCGCCCGGCTGCTCATCGCCCTCGGCGCGCTCACCTTCGGCTTCGTCGTCTCGTTCGTCTTCCACGAGCAGATCATCGACTGGCTGACGCGGCCCCTCCCGGACGACAAGGAGCTCGTCACCTTCGGCGTCACCGAGCCGTTCTACACGGCGATCAAGGTCAGCCTCTACGGCGCCTTCGCGCTCGCCCTGCCCGTCCTCCTCTACCAGCTCTGGAGCTTTCTCGCGCCCGCGATCGAGGAGCACACCCAGCGCGTCGTCTCGATCTTCGTGGTGATTGCGACCACGCTCTTCGCGGGTGGGCTCGCGTTCGCGTATCTCGTCGTGCTGCCGCGCGCGATCACGTTCCTGACCAACTTCGACGAAGACCTCTACCGCGTCGAGATCCGGGCGAGCTACTACTACTCGTTCGTCTCGCTCGCCCTGATCGGCATGGCGCTCGTATTCGAGATGCCGATCTTCATCCTCGCCCTCGTTCGCCTGCGTGTGCTCACGGCCGAGCGGCTCCGCTCCAACCGGCGCCTGGGGATCTTCCTCGTCGTCCTCGTCGCCGTCCTGCTCCCGACCGTCGACCCGGTCTCGCTCGTCTTCGAGACGGTGCCGCTCCTGATCCTGTTCGAGGTGTCGATCTGGCTCGCCTCGTTCATGGAGCGGCGGTGGGAGCTGGCCGCCGAGGAGGACTGGGCCGCTGAGCACTAGCGTCCTCTCGGCCGACTGGGTGCTGCCGGTCGAGGGACCGCCCATCCGTGACGGCGCGGTGGCCTTCGAGGACGGGCGGATCGCAGCCGTCGGACCGGCGGCGGGGCTCGGCGAGGGCGAGCGCTTCGAGCGCGCCGCGATCGTGCCGGGCTTCGTCAACGCGCACTCGCACCTCGAGTACGCCGTCTACGCCGGCTTCGGCGACGGCCTCTCCTTCGGCCCCTGGATCCTGCTGCACACCGAGCGCAAGGACCGGATCGGCTGGGACGAGATGCTCGCCATCGCGCGCCTCGGCGCGGCCCAGTGCCTGGCGTCCGGGATCACGACCGTCGGGGACGCGAGCTTCAGCGGCGCGGCCGCCAGAGCGTGCGACGAGCTCGGCCTGCGGGCGATCGTCTACCTCGAGGTCTTCGGGCGGGGCACCGAGCAGATCGTCGAGCGCTTCGGCGTGAACCGCGAGCGGATCGCCGAGTCGCTGTCCGAGCGCGTCCGGCTCGGGATCTCGCCGCACGCGCCGTACACGTGCTCCCCCGAGCTCTACGCGGCCTGCGCCGAGCTCGGGCTGCCGGTGACGACGCACCTGGCCGAGAGCGAGGCCGAGCAGGAGTGGCTGCGCTCGGGCACCGGCGCCTGGGAGCACCTGGCCGACCTGTTGCCGCCGCCTCGCGGCGAGACGGGCATCCGCACGCTCGCGCGACACGGCCTGCTCGGCCCGCACGTGCTCGCCGCCCACTGCGTCAAGGTCGACGCGGAGGAGATCGCGCTGCTGGCCGAGCACGACGTCGCGGTGGCGCACTGCCCGCGCTCGAATGCGCTGCTCGGCTGCGGCGTGGCGCCGCTGGCCGAGCTGCGGGCGGCCGGCTTGGTCGTCGGGCTCGGCACCGACAGCCCCGCCTCGACGCCGTCCTTCGACATGTTCGACGAGCTTCGCGCCGCCGTCTACGCGGCGCGGGCGCGGGCGGAGCGGCCCGATGCCCTGAGCGCTTCCGAAGCGCTCGAGCTCGCGACCCTCGGCTCTGCCCGAGCGCTCTCGCTCGACAGCGAGATCGGATCCCTCGCGACGGGCAAGCGGGCGGATCTGGCGGTGATCTCGCTCGAGGACTCGCCGTATCTCCCCTGGGAGGAGCCGACGGCGGCAGTCGTCCTCGGCGGATCGCCGGAGCGCGTACTCTTGACGGTCGTCGGCGGCGAAGAGCGCTACCGCAGAGGAGGAAGTGAATGGCACGAGCTGATCGACGCCGCGTCGCACGCGCGAAACCGGCTCCTACGAGCCGGTACGAGAGCGCGCGCGTAGGCACCGAGGGGCTCTTCTTCCAGCGCCTGCGCCGTCAGGCGAAATGGATGTTCGTCTTCCTCGCGGCCGTGTTTGCGGTCGGCTTCGTCGCCTTCGGCGTCGGCTCGGACGTCCAGGGCGGCGTGGCGGACGTCATCGGGCTCGGCGGCGGCGGCTCCGATCAGCCCTCGGTCGACGACGCGCGCGAGAAGCTCGAGAAGACGCCGAACGACCCCGCTGCGCTCCGCGAGCTCGCCACCGCTCTCCAGACGGCGGGCACGCCGGAGGAGGCGATCGACCCCCTGGAGAGCTTCACCGCCCAGCGGCCGCGCGACGAGGACGCACTGCGCGAGCTCGCCGGCCTCTACCTGACCAAGGCGAGCCGGCTCCGCGACGAGCTCCGCATCGCCCAGCTCCAGGCACAGGGGCTCAACCCCGGCGCCGACTTCCTGCCTCCCGCAACGACTCCGCTCGGGCAGGCGCTGTCGAGCCCGCCGATCTCGCAGGCCGTAACGGCGCGCGCGAGCGAACGTGTGAACGCGGTCTTCACGGAGCTGACCGCCACCTTCGACGAGGCGAAGACGACGTACGAGCAGATCGTCCGTCTCGCCCCGGAGGACGCGAGCCTCCAGCTCCAGCTCGCCGACGCGGCCCAGAACGCCGGCGACGCGGCCACCGCGATCGCGGCGTACGAGAAGTTCCTCGAGCTCGCACCCGACGATCCCAGCGCGCCGCTCGTCAAAAAGGAGATCGAACGCCTGGAGGCAACGGCGGCGCTGGATCAGGGCGCAGCGGGTTAGACTCCCGCACTGGCGGCATTCGAGGCCTACGACCATCCCGGGGGACCCATGAACTTCGACATCAAGACGGAGCAGCTGGCGGAGCACAGCTACGTGATCTCGCTCGCCGGAGAGGTCGACCTGTACACGGCACCGGAGTTCAAGCAGCAGTTGCTGGAGGTGATCTCACAGGGCGGGAACAAGGTGATCGTCGACTTCACCGACACGACGTTCATCGACTCGACGACGCTGGGCGTGCTCGTCGGCGGGGTCAAGCGGCTGCGCTCGAACGACGGCCAGCTCGCGCTCGTGTGCAACGACCGCAACATCACCAAGATCTTCGAGATCACCGGCCTCGATCGCGTCTTCACGATCTACCCGACACGGGACGAGGCCGTGGACAAGATCGGCGCGCCCGGCCAGACGCCCGCGTAGATGGCCCTCCGGGTGGGCGCCGCCGCGCTGCTCGCCCTTGCAGCCGCGCTGATCGCCAGCGGCTGCGGCTCGGTCGGCCGCGCCGACCCGAACGCCGACGTCTCCCGCGGCAAGACCCTCTTCGGCGAGAAGTGTGCGTCGTGCCATACCCTGGCCGACGCCGGCGCCCAGGGACGCATCGGGCCGAATCTCGACGATGCCTTCGGCACCCTGCGCGGCGACGGGCCGGGGCAGGGGCTGGCCGAGAGCACGATCAGGGACGTCATCCGCGGCCAGATCGCCTATCCGGTCGAGAACCCGCCGACGGAAGCCCCGGGTATGCCCGCCGATCTCGTCACCGGCGACGACGCGGACGCGGTCGCCGCCTACGTCGCCGCGGTCGCCGGTCTGCCCGTCCAGGGCGGCGGCCAGACCACGGCCGGCGGGAAGATCGACCCCAAGGCGCTCTTCGCCGGTACCTGCGGCGCCTGCCACACGCTCGCCGACGCGGGCACGAGCGGCACCGTCGGCCCGAACCTCGACGACGCGATGCCGGGCGTCGAGTTGGCGGTCGAGCGGATCACGAACGGAAAGGGCGCGATGCCGGCCTTCAAGGGCCAGCTCGACGAGGCTCAGATCCGCGCGGTGGCCGACTACGTCGCCAAGTCGGCCGGCAAGTAGCCGCAGCGGACATGTCTGGGGTCAG
>JBOHAW010000054.1:0-4307 GCA_050697975.1 Gaiellaceae bacterium | reverse complement strand
ACTTTCGGCGGATCAATCTTTGGGGAAAAAGATCTCGCGGGCGATGACGAGGCGCTGGATCTGGGACGTGCCCTCGTAGATCTGGAACAGCTTCGCGTCGCGCATCAGCTTCTCGACCGGGTACTCCTTGATGTAGCCGTAGCCGCCGAAGATCTGGACGGCGTCGGTCGTGACCTTCATCGCCGTGTCCGCCGCGAAGCGCTTCGCGAACGACGACTGCAGCGTCGCGCGGTGCCCCTGGTCGATGAGCCAGGCGGCCTGCCAGGTCAGCAGCCGGGCGGCTTCGATCTCGGTCGCCATGTCCGCGATCAGGAAGCTGACGCCCTGGTTCATCGCGATCGGCTGGCCGAACTGCACGCGCTCGCGGGCGTACGCGACGGCGTAGTCGTACGCCGCGCGCGCCACGCCGACCGCGCCGGCCGCGGTGCCGGGCCGGGTGAAGTCGAGGGTCTTCATCGCGATCTTGAACCCGTCACCCTCGGCGCCGAGGCGGTTCTCGACCGGGACGCGGACGTCCTGGAAGGCGAGGGCGGAGGTATCCGTGGCCCGCTGGCCCATCTTGTCGAGGTGCTTCTCGACGATCACGCCCTCGGCATCGGTGGGGACGATCAGCGCCGTCAGGCCCCGGTGGCCCTTGCTCTTGTCGGTCGAGGCGAAGACGACGAGCCAGGAGGCATGTCCCGCGTTCGTGATGAACATCTTCGAGCCGTTGAGCACGTAGTCGTCGCCGTGGCGGACGGCGGTCGTCTGGATGCCCGAGACGTCTGAGCCTGCGTTCGGCTCGCTGAGGCCGAAGGAGCAGAGGATAGGCTCGTCGATCAGCGGCGCGATCCAGCGCCGCCTCTGCTCCTCGCTGCCCGCGATCAGGACCGGCGCCGATCCCAGCGTGTTCACGACGATCGAGACCGCGATCCCGGCGCAGCCCCACGAGAGCTCCTCGCCGATCAGCATGCCGTCGAAGCCCTTCAGCCCGAGGCCGCCGTACTCTTCGGGCACGTGCGGGTTCATCAGACCCAGCTCGTGGGCCTTCGCGATCAGGTCGACCGGGTGAGTCGAATGCTCGTCGTACTCGGCCGCCTTCGGCCGGATCTCCTTCTCGGCGAACTCGCGCGCTAGGTCGCGGAGTGCCCTCTGCTCGTCCGTGAGGGCGAACGAGATCCCGCTCGCGACGCCGTGCTCGATCGTGGTCATGCTCTGCTCCGATTCGATTGACTAGTCAATCAAGACTATAGCCCGCCGTGGAAACCCCGCCGTTCGGGAAAATTTAGTCGTGCCTAACTTTTGCTAGAGTTTAGGCATGCCTAAATCCCGGGTCACCCGCCGCGCGCTGCTCGCGGGCGCCGCGCCGCTCGTCGCCGCCGGACCGCTAGCGAAGCTCGCTCTGGCCGACGAGCAGACGCACGAGCACCTCGCGTCTCACCTGGGGCACGCTCGCGATCACGGCCTGCGCGGCCACGCGGCGATGATCGGTGCACAGGTGCCCGCGCCGGGCGGCCCTCACGACCTCGATGCCCTGCTGAAGCCCCCACCCGCCCTGGCGCACCGGCCCGGCCGCGTGCGCGAGTACGACATCCGCGCGATCGACCGCGACATCGAGATCGCCCAGGGGATCACGTTCCCCGGCTGGACCTACAACGGCACGATTCCCGGCCCCGTCATCCGCGCCACCGAGGACGACATCCTGCGCGTGCGGTTCACGAACGCCGGCTCGCACCCGCACACGATTCACTTCCACGGCATCCACCCGGCCAACATGGACGGCGTCTTCGAGGTCGTCGGCACCGGTGAGAGCTTCGTCTACGAGTTTCCGGCGCGGCCGTACGGCATGCACCTCTACCACTGCCACGCGACGCCACTGAAGAAGCACATCCACAAGGGCCTCTACGGCGCCTTCATCGTCGACCCGCCCGAGCCGCGCAAGCCGGCGCAGGAGCTCGTGATGGTGATGAACGGCTACGACACCGACGCCGACGGCGAGAACAACTTCTACACCGTCAACGGACGCGCCTTCTACTACGCCAAGTACCCGATCCTCGTCCGCCGCTCGCAGACGGTGCGCATCTACCTGGCGAACCTGACCGAGTTCGACCTGATCAACTCGCTTCACCTCCACGGCGACTTCTTCCGCTACTACCCGACCGGCTCGACCGACCAGTTCGAGTACACCGACACGGTCGTCCAGTGCCAGGGCCAGCGCGGCATCATCGAGATCGACTTCCAGAACACGGGCATGTTCATGTTCCATGCGCACCAGTCCGAGTTCGCCGAGCTCGGCTGGATGGGCTTCTTCAACGTCGTCGAGTGAGTGCGATCGCCGAGGATCGGGCGAGATTCGCGCGCTGGCGGCTGTGGGCGCTCGTCCCGATCGTGCTCCTCGTCGGCTCCGTCTCCCTGTTCGCGGCCGCCGGCGGCTCGCTCGTCGATCTGATCGGGCAGAACCCCCCGCAGGCGGACGAGTTCGACGTGCGGCGGGTCGAGTTTCGGCCCGGCGAGATCCGCGTGCGCGTCACGAACCCGCAGCAGGACGACCTCACGATCGCCGCGGTCATGGTCGACGACGCGATCGTGCCGTTCTCACTCGACGGGCCGGCGACGCTCGGGCGCCTGCGCTCGACCACGATCGCGATCCCGTTCGACTGGGTCCGGGACGAGCCGATCGCGGTGGGGATCACGAGCTCGACCGGCATCCAGACAGTCGAAGAGATCGCCGCCGCGGTCGAGACCCCAGGCGCCTCGCCGCGCAGCTTCCTCGGCTACGGCATCATCGGCTTCCTCGTCGGGATCGTGCCGGTCGCTCTCGGCCTCCTGTGGCTGCCCACGCTGCGCCGAGCTGCGCCGGAATGGCTCGCAGCCTTCCTGGCGCTGACCGGCGGGCTGCTCACCTTTCTCGCAATCGAGGCGCTCTCCGAGGCGCTCGAGCTCCAGGCCGCGCTTCCGAGCGCGCTCGGCGGAGCCGGGATCGTGCTGCTCGGCGTCGCAGTGAGCTACCTGACCCTCACGTTCATCTCGCACCGCTTCGCGGCGGGCGAGGAGGGCGGGAACGCCGTGCTCGGCGGCGTCGCGCTGGCGACGCTCGTGGCGATCGGGATCGGGCTCCACAACTTCGGGGAAGGCCTCGCGATCGGGTCGTCGTTCGCCCTCGGCGAGCTTGCGCTCGGGACGTTCCTGATCGTCGGGTTCATGATCCACAACGTCACCGAGGGTCTGGGCATCGCCGCGCCGATCGCGGAGGGCAAGCGCGCCGCGAGCCTCGCGCGCCTGGCGGCGCTCGTCGTCGTCGCGGGCGCGCCCGCGATCTTCGGCGCCTGGCTCGGCGGGTTCGTGCGCAGCGACGTGCTCGGCGTCGTCTTCTTCGCCGCGGCGGCCGGCGCGGCGCTCGAGGTCGTCGTCGAGGTCGGGCGGTTCGTCGCACGCAAGGCGCCGGGCGGCCTCACGTCGGGCTGGGTGCTGGGCGGGTTCCTCGCGGGCGTCTCGGTCATGTACGTGACCGGTGTGCTCGCCGCGTAACGCACTCGTTCGAGGGATGCGACGAACCGGGGGTCGCGCCGACCCTGGGGGCATGCGCAGCCGCAGCGCAGTGGGGTCCTTCGCCGCCGCATTCGTCCTGACAGCATCCGCCGCCGCTGCGACGGACGCCACTCGGGATGCGGCGAGCGATGTGTTCTCCGGGCTCCCCGGCGCCGAGGTGTACTACGCGGAGCACCGCACGTACGTCGGCATGACGCCCGCCTACCTGCGCAGGTGGGGCGGCGCCAGGCGCATCGCCGTCCGCCGCGCGACGAAGTCCACGTACTGCATCGAGAGCACCGTCAAGGGTCCGAAGGTCCACTACGACGGCCCACGCGGGCCGGCGCGGAAGGGCCCGTGCGGCTTTCGCGGCGCCGTCGTTCCTTCACCAAAGCGGCGCCCGCCGCCTCCGCCCCCCGACCCAGAGGTCTACGCCGCGGAAAGGCGGCTCAACTCGGCCGTCGCATTTCTCGTCGCGTACTACTCCGACTACAACACGTACGTCGGGGCGACCGTGGAGAAGCTCCGTCGATACGACCCCGACTTTCCCGACGTGACCATCGTCTGGACCCGACCCGCACGGTTCTGCGTCGAGACCGTCGCCGGCACGAAGGGCACCTACCACCTCCTCGGGCCGGCCGAAGGGCCGAAGCCGGGCGCCTGCCCCGCGGCCGGCGGGTAATCGCCTAACTCGAGCTCTGCTCTCGGCGTCCTCCTTGTAGGAGGATCGGCGAATGGCACTGACCCGCAGCGAGTTGCTCGCCCGCGCCGGGCTCGCGGCCGGGGCCGCGGCGCTCGGC
>JBOHAW010000053.1:0-16429 GCA_050697975.1 Gaiellaceae bacterium | reverse complement strand
CTGGCAGGGTCCCATCGTCACGGTCGTGTAGCGCTTGGCGAGCTCGATCGAGTCGAAGCCCTCCGCGATCGCCCGCTTCATGTCCTTGTCGGTGGCGTCCTCGCAGACGCAGACGAAGCACTTCCCGCCCGCCCCGTCGAACGAGGCCGGCGGGATCGCCGTCTCGCCGCGCGCGCCCGTGACGGCGCCGACCGCCTCGACGCGCGGCGGGAGCTCGGCGGGGACGAAGATCCCCTTCGCGTGGTCGTACTCGATCCTCGCGCCCGCCTGGGCCAGGAGCGAGTAGGCGGGCTGCGAGCCGCCGGACATGACGAGGAGATCGCAGTCGAGCACCTCCCCGTCGACGAGGACCGACCTCACACGGCCTCGTCTCCCCTTCGCCGCGACGTGCAGCGGCATCCGCTCGCGCAGGTCGACCACCCGGGCGAGCTCCACGCCAACCTCCGTCAGAGCCTCGGCCGCCTCGAGGCCCCGGTCGTCCGCGGTGATCACCACCGCCCGCTCTCCCGGCTTCAGGGACCAGTCCCGCACCAGCCGGCAAACGCCGTCCGGCAGCATCACGCCGACCAGGTCGTTGCCCGGAAACACGAGTGGCTGCTCGATCGCGCCCGTCGCGACGACGATGCGGTTCGCCCTGAACCGGAGGAGCAGGCGGCCCGCGTCGACGGGGACGAGCCCGCCCTCGTAGATCCCGAGCGCGCGCGCCGGAGCGATCAGCTCGAAGCCGTGCCCCGCGCGAGGCTCCGGATGACCCTCGTCCACGAGGACGACGTGCTCTCCCCGGGCGGCCGCGTCGCCGGCGGCGTCCAGGCCCGCCGGGCCGCCGCCGATCACGAGCACGTCCGCGCGGCGGTGCTCCGTCTCGTAGCGCCCAGTGCGCCGCCCCTCCTCGTCGATGGTGCCGAGGCCGGCGACGTTGCGCAGGAAGCGCTCGTAGAGCGGCCACGCACGGCGAGGCCGGATCATCGTCCGGTAGTAGAAGCCCACCGGGGTGAACGGGCCGCCCAGCTTGTCGACCACCCCGAGGAGGTCGCGCTCGAGCGATCCGATCACGTTCTGAGCGCGCACCTCGGCCCCGAACCGCACCGGCTCGGCGCAGACGCGGACGTTCGGCACGCCGTCGACCCGCATCATGCAGTTGGGACAGCGGCCCGAACAGCAGAGGAGGCCGCGCGGCCGGTGGTACTTGAAGCTCCGCGAGAAGACCCGGCGCCCCGCGGCGTAGAGGGCGGACCCGAACGTATCGCCTCCGAAGGCCGGCACCATCGTCCCCTCGAAGGAGAAGAACCCCATCCGGCTGCGGTCGATCCGCTCGCCCTCGCGCGGGGGAAGTCGCATCAGGCCGGGGGCGTGCCCCGAGCGGGCGCGCCGGCGAGCTCGGTCGCGACCACCTCGTTCGTGCGCGTGTCGCGCTCGGCCTGGAACCAGACCTGGCAGCCGAAACGGTGGTACCACCATTCGCGCTGCACGCCCGCGACGTTCCGGCGGAGGTAGAGGTACGACGTCAGCTCCTCCAGCGACGGCGCCTGCCCCGGTCGCACGGTCACCTCGCCGGCGCAGACGAACTCGTTCACGTCGCGCGGTCCGCAGCAGGGACAGGGAACCAGGAACGACACCGAAACGACTATTGCGCTATACGCAACATCGTCGCTATCATCGCAACGGACGGTACCGTGACGCGCGCCACCCGTCAACCATCCGCCGGCAGGATCCAGTCCGCGCACCGAGCGGTGGTCCTGCTCGATGCGCTCGCGGAGGGCGGGGAGCTCGGCACCAACCAGCTCGCGCGGCGTACGGGCCTCACCCCGAGCACGGTTTCCCGGCAGCTCGGCACGCTCGCGGCGTCGGGACTCGTGGAGCACGTGCCGGCGACGGGCCAGTACCGGCTCGGGATCCGCCTGGTCGGGCTCGCCAACGCCGTCCTCGCCCGGCTCGACGTCCGGACCGTCGCCCGTCCCCACCTCGAGGAGCTCGTGCGCGCGACCGGAGAGACGGCGACGCTCTCAGTCCCTAGTGAGGAGGACGCGATCACGGTCGATTTCGTCCCGAGCGCGCACTACGTCCAGCACGTCACGCAACTCGGCCGGCCCAGCATCGCCCACGCGACCTCGGCCGGAAAGGTGATGCTCGCCTTCTCCGGACGGCCGCTGCCCTCGCTGCCCCTGCGCTCGTTCACGAAGCGGACGATCACGGACCTCGACGCGCTCGCCCGCGAGATCGAGCGGGTGGGCCGGCAGGGCTATGCGGAGGCGGTGGAGGAGCGCGAGACGGGTCTGAGCGCGATCGCGGCGCCCGTGTTCGCCAGCACAGGGAAGCTCGTCGCGATCGTCGCTCTCCAGGGGCCCACGACGCGCTTCGGCGCTGCCGAGCGTCGCGCCGCGCTGCACCTCCTGCGCGAGCGGACGATGGCGATCTCGGCCGCGCTCGGCTGGGACGGCCACCCGCCCGCCGGGCTCAGAACGTCCCGTTGAGGCCCGGGATCCAGTCGGTCCCGGCGAGCGGCACGCGCGCCATCGCAGCTGCTTCGACCGTGAGCGCGACGAGATCCTCCGGCTCGAGGTTGTGGACGTGTGACTTCCCGCAGGCGCGGGCGAGCGTCTGCGCCTCGAGCGTGAGCACGCGCAGGTAGTTCGCGAGCCGGCGCCCGCCGAGCACCGGGTCGAAGCGCGCGGCCAGCTCGTCCTCCTGGGTCGAGATCCCGGCGGGATCCCGCCCGGCTTGCCAGTCGTCGTAGAAGCCGGCCGCGCTGTCCAGCTCGCGATAGGCGTCCTCGTGCTCGGGGCTGTTGTCGCCGAGCGCGATCAGCGCGGCGACGCCGATCGA
This sequence comes from Gaiellaceae bacterium, assembly GCA_050697975.1. Classification (GTDB taxonomy): domain Bacteria; phylum Actinomycetota; class Thermoleophilia; order Gaiellales; family Gaiellaceae; genus JBOHAW01. The sequence goes on along the minus strand of JBOHAW010000053.1, from coordinate 13,606 downwards.
GACCGCGTCCGCGCCGAGCGCGAGCGCCTTGGCGACGTCCGCCCCGGTGCGGATCCCGCCGGACACCACCAGCTGCACCTGCCGGTGCATGCCGAGCTCCTCCAGCGCGTCCACCGCGAGCCTCACCGCCGGCAGCGTGGGAATGCCGACGTGCTCGATGAAGACCTCCTGCGTGGCCGCGGTGCCGCCCTGCATCCCGTCGACGACGATCACGTCGGCGCCGGCCTTGACCGCGAGCTGCACGTCGTAATAGGTGCGCGTCGCGCCGACCTTGACGAAGACCGGCTTCTGCCAGTCGGTGAGCTCGCGGAGCTCGCCGATCTTGATCTGGAGGTCGTCCGGGCCCGTCCAGTCGGGATGGCGGCAGGCGCTGCGCTGGTCGATCCCCGCCGGCAGGTCGCGCATCGCTGCGACGCGGTCGGAGATCTTGTGGCCGAGCAGGATGCCGCCGCCGCCCGGCTTGGCGCCCTGTCCGACGACCACCTCGATCGCGTCGGCGTTGCGCAGGTCGTCGGGGTTCACGCCGTAGCGCGAGGGCAGAACCTGGTAGACGAGCAGCTTCGAGTGGTCGCGCTCCTCCTGCGTCATGCCGCCGTCGCCGGTCGTCGTGCACGTCCCCGCCTCGCTGGCGCCGCGGCCGAGCGCCTCCTTGGCCGGCGCCGACAGCGCGCCGAAGCTCATGCCCGCGATCGTGACCGGGATCCTCAGCTCGAGGGGCGTGCGCGCGTAGCGCGTGCCGAGGACGACGTCGGTATCGCACCGCTCGCGGTAGCCCTCGAGCGGGTAGCGCGAGATGCTCGCGCCGAGGAACAGCAGGTCGTCGAAGTGAGGCAGGCGCCGCTTGGCCCCGAAGCCGCGGATGTCGTAGATGCCCTCGCGCGCGGCGCGGTGGATCTCGGCGATCGCCCTCCTGTCGTACAGGGCCGACTCGCGCAGGTGCCAGGCCGTGGAAGTCATCAGTAGGCGCCCGCGTGGTCGACGTGAAAGTTGTAGAGCTGCCGCGCGGAGCCGTAGCGCCGGAACGTCCCTGGGTCGACGCCGTCGATGCCGGCCCGCTCGAGCAGGCCGCGTACCTGGGCGAGGTGCTCGGCGCGCACCTCCTTCTCGACGCAGTCAGCGCCGAGGCCGGCCACCTCGCCGCGGACGTAGAGGCGCGCCTCGAAGATCGAGTCGCCGAGCGCGTCGCCCGCGTCGCCGCAGACGACCAGGCAGCCCGTCTGGGCCATGAAGGCGCTGACGTTGCCGACCGAGCCGCCCACGACGATGTCCGCTCCCTTCAGCGAGATGCCGCAGCGGGCGGCAGCGTCGCCGTGCACGACGAGCAGGCCCCCGTGAGCGGTCGCGCCCGCCGACTGGCCGGCGCTCCCGTCGACGACGACGGTGCCCGACATCATGTTCTCGGCGATTCCTGTGCTCGCGTTCCCGTGCACGCGCACGGTCGCGAGCTTGTTCATCCCGGCGCAGTAATAGCCGACGTGCCCGGCGATCTCGACCTCGATCTCGGCGTCGAGGCCGCAGGCGAGGGCGTGCGCGCCATTCGGGTTGAGAACGCGCCACCGGCGGGGCCCGGGTGCGCCTCCGGCGAGGTCGTGAAGTCGCTGGTTGAGGTCGCGCAGGGGCGTCGTCGCCAGGTCGACGACCTCGACGCCGGCCGCCCGAGCGGTCTGCGCGCTCACCCGACGGGCGCCTTCTCCCAGACGTAGACGACGCCGGGCTGCGGCTCCCACATGCGAGCGTCGGCGGCGCCGGGAAGCACTGCGATCGACCTCCACTCGGAGGCCATGGCGACCCAGTCGTCGGTCTCGGCGAGCACGGCCGGCTTGCACGCGATCGGGTCGCGCAGGACGGCGAACCCGTCCGCCGTGCCGACCGCGAACGTATAGAAGCCGTCGAGATCCTCGAGGCAGCCCTCCAGCGCCTCCTCGAGCGAGGCGCCTTCGCGCAGTCGCCACACGAGGTAGCCGGCTGCGACCTCGGTGTCGTTCTCGGTCTGGAACTCGATCCCCTCGCGCCGGAGGTTCCGGCGCAGGCGGTTGTGGTTCGAGAGCGAGCCGTTGTGCACGAGGCACAGGTCGTGGCCGGTCGAGAACGGGTGCGAGCCCTCGGTCGTGACGCGGCTCTCGGTCGCCATCCGGGTGTGGCCGAGGGCGTGCGTCCCGCGCAGTTCGGCGAGCTCGAACCGCTCGACGAACTCCTCCGGCCGGCCCGTCTCCTTGTAGATCTCGATCACCTGGCCCGCGCTCATCACGCGCAGCCGGGGATGGCGGTGCCGCACCCAGCCCTCCGCCTCCTCGGCGTCCGCCTCGACGACCACGACCGCGTGGCTCGAGCGGACGCTCGGCGCCGGCGAGCCGCCGAACGCCCCCTGGAGCTCCGCACCGAGCGCGTCCCAGTCCTCGCGCGGGTTGGCGGAGAAGAGCACGAGCTTGCTCGATCCGGCCGCGACCGGATCGCGATAGACGGCGACGCCCGCGCTGTCCGGCCCGCGATCCGACATCTGCCGGAGCATGGCGGCGAGGTCGCGGCCGAGCCGCTCCTCGAGCTCGGGCGACTTTGAGAAGAGTCCGACGATTCCGCACATGATCAGAACCGGGTCAGGTACTCCTTGATCTCCCACGGCGTCACCTGCTCGTGGTAGCGGTTCCATTCCTCGCGCTTGACCCGGATGAAGTAGTCGACGTAGTCCTCGTCGCGCCCGCGGCCGAGCGCCGCGCGGATCACGTCGTCGCGCTCGAGCTCGATCGTGGCGTTGAGAAGGTTCGTCGGCAGCGTCTCGAGGCCTCGACCCCGCAGCTCGGCGAAGGGCACGGCGTAGAGATTGTCCGAGTTCGGCTCGCCGGGGTCGATCGAGTTCTCGATCCCGTCCAGTCCGGCTGCGAGCACGACCGTCGCCGCCAGGTACGGGTTGCAGGAGCCGTCGATCGTGCGGTCCTCCACGCGGCCGGGCGCCGGAATCCGGAGCATCTGCGTGCGGTTGTTGTAGCCGTAGCTGATCCAGACCGGCGACCAGGTGGCCCCGCTCGCCGTCGTGCCGAGCTTGAGCCGCTTGTAGGAGTTCACGGTCGGAGCCGTGACGGCGCTGTAGGCCTTCGCGTGCCTCGTGAGACCGCCGATGAAGTGGTAGGCGGTCTCCGAGAGCCCCAGCCCGCGCGGGTCGTCGTCGTCCAGGAAGAGGTTCGTGTCGCCGTCCCAGAGCGACATGTGGAAGTGGCACCCGTTGCCGGTCAGGTGCGTGAACGGCTTCGGCATGAAGGTCGCCAGCATGCCGCGCTGCTGGGCGAGGGTGTGCACCATGTAGCGAAAGAAGATGGCGCGGTCGCAGCTCGACAGCGCGTCCGCATAGGCGAAGTTCTGCTCGAACTGCCCGTTCGCGTCCTCGTGGTCGTTCGCGTAGTTGCCCCAGCCGAGCTCGTTGACGTAGCGCGACACTGTTGTGAGGAACTCGTAGTTGCGGGTCAGACCCCTGAGGTCGTAGCAGGGCTTCTCGAGGTCGTCGAGCGGGTCGGCGAGCTCGATGCCGCCGTCGCCGTCCGAGCGCAGGAGAAAGTACTCGAGCTCCAGGCCCATCATGAACTCGAAGCCCTTGGCACGCGCCCGCTCGAGCTGGCGGCGCAGGATGGTACGCGGGTCGTACGGCCACTCCTCGCCGTCGACGTACACGTCGCAGGCGAAGCGGGCGAGGTTGCGCTCCCAGGGCACCGGGGTGTAGCTGGCGAGGTCCGGCATGGCGGCGATGTCGGGATCGCTCGGCAGCTGGCCGATCTCGCCGGCGGCAAACCCGGCAAAGCCGGCACCGTCGCGGATGAGATCGTCGAGATTCGCGGCCGGGATCAGCTTCGCGCTCGGGCGTGCGTACATGTCCACGAACTGCGCGAAGTAGAACTCGACTCCGCGTTCCTCGGAGTGCCGCCGGATCTCGTCGATGCTGGGGGCGACCGACGTCGCCATCGCTCGTTCCCTCCTTTCGTCGGCTGCCACGACCCTATCGCGCGGCGCGAGCCGCGCCGATGGTCGCTTCCTACACCGGCCCGGGTCCGATTGTGTTCCCCATCGCCCCCTCCAGCCTCACGAGCTTGAGCGCGATCTCGACCATCAGCCAGTCGTCCTTGCGGAGGTCGAGCCCCGACAGCTCCATGATGCGGCGCAGGCGCTGGCGCAGCGTGTTCGGATGGACGTACAGCGCTTCGGCCGTCGCGCTGATGTTGCCCCGCCGGCCGAGGAACTCCTCGAGCGTCCGCAGCAGGAAGGTCGACCGCCGGCGGTCGTAGTCGGCCAGCCGGCGGACCGCCTCGCGGTAGGTGTCACGCGCGCTCGACTCGACGGACATGCGCAGCAGGTACTTGTACGGACCCAGCTCGTCGTAGGTCATCACGGCCCGCTCGGCCTGCAGCAAGGAGGCTCCGATGAGCGCATGACGCGCCTCCTCGAATCCCGCCGCGAAGCTCGCGGCGCCCTTGCAGGCGTTGGACACGCCGATCGCCAGCTCCTGGGACAGCTCGCGGTGGATCCGGCGAAGCTGCTCGAGCAGGCGGGCCTCGCCGTCGGGCGGAATTCGCAGCAGCGCGCGGATCGAGTCGTCGCGGCGATCGAACAGAGAGCCGTGGGCGACGGCTTCGAGGGCAGGCTCGAGCGCGTCGGCCGGCGGCGCGGCGACGAGCACCAGATGGGGACGATCGAGGTCGCAGCCGAGACGCGCGGCCCGGCCGTCCAGCTCGCCCGGTCCCGCTCCGCGCACGAGCACCTCGAAGAAGTCCCTGATCAGGTTCTTCTCGGTCAGGTGCTCGATCAGCTCGATCTTCTTGATCGCGACCGCCGTCTGGGTCGCGACCGCGCCGGCAAGCTCGACCTCGGCGGTGCCCTCGGCAAGGAGAAGCCCCAGAAGCTCCTCGTTCACGACCAGCGGGAGCGCGAGGCGCGACCGTCGACCCCGCGCGAGCTCCGGGCCGAGCTCGCTCAGGGCGATCGTTTCGCGGACCGCGGTGCCCGCCGGCGTGGACGCTCGCAGTCGCAGCTCCTCGCTCGCCGGGTCGAGCAGGTAGACGTGGCAGCTGTCGGCCTGCAGCAGCTCGCGCCCGCGCGTCGTGACCGCCGGTAGCAGCTCTGCCAGAGTCTCGGCCCGGGCGATCGTCTCGCCGAGTGAGATCAGGTGCTCGAGCTCGCCGATCCGTCTGCGCGTCTCGGCAAACAGGCGTGCGTTCTCGATCGCCCCGGCGACGAGGGAGGCGCTCGTGACGAGGAACTCGACCTCGGCGGTCGTAAACTCGCGTGGCGCCTCGGTGTGAAGGGTGATCGCGCCGATCACCCGGCCGTCCCTCCCGAGGATCGGCACCGAGACGAGCGACTGGAAGCGCTCCTCGTCCAGCTCGGGGACATACTTGTTGCGCGGGTCGGTGAGGGCGTTGTCGCGGATGAAGGCCGGCTCACGGCGCTCGGCCGCCCACCACGCGAGCCCCTCGCCGCGCTCGAGCGCGATCTGACCGACGAGCTGCGCGTAGGGCTCGGAGGCAGCTCTCAGCACGAGCGACTCGCCGCGCTCCTCGAGCAGATACACGAAGCAGGCGTGGACGCCGCTCGCGTCCGAGAGCAGGCGCACGACCGCACCGAGCACCTCCTCGAGCTCGAGCGACGATCCGACCGTCGAGATGATCTGGTAGAGAACGCGGTTCTCGCCGGTTAGCGCCGCAGGGGCCGCCATCCCGGAATCGTACTTCCGAAACGGCTGTTCATGGGTCTTGCCGCGGCCCCGAAGCGGCGCGCCTTCAGCCGCGGCCAGGTTCCGTCGACAGCCGACCCTGCCCGCACAATCACCTCCGTGCGTGTGCTGTTCTGGCTCTACCTGCTCGTCCCGGTGGCCGGAATCGTGCTCTACGCGCTCATCGGACTGACCGAAGCCTGACGTGCGCCGCTTCCTGTTCGAGAACTCGCTCTCGCTGTTCTTCGGCGTCCTCTTCCTCGGGACACTCGTCGGCCAGTCCCTCGCCGGCCAGCGCGTCTTCAACGAGAACCAGCTCGCCCACGGCGGCGAGCCGGCCTCGTACCTCGACTACGTGCTCTCCTCCGACTTCGGCCGCGCCGTGACCGAGAACTGGCAGTCGGAGTACCTCCAGTTCACGGTCTTCATCCTCGCGACGGTGTGGCTCGTCCAGAAGGGCTCGAACGAGTCGAAGCCACTCGACCAGGCGGGCCTGGAATCCGACCAGAAGCAGCAGGTCGGCGGCTACGCCCCCGAGGGAGCGCCCGCCTGGGCACGTGCGCGCGGCTGGCGCACGGCGCTTCTCTCGCACTCGCTCGTACTCGCGATGACCGTGCTCTTCCTCGGCTCGTGGCTGGCGCAGTCGCTGACGGCGTGGACCGCCTTCAACGCCGAGCAGCGAGGTCACGACGAGTCGACGCTCACGTGGGTCGCGTATCTCGGCCGGCCGGACTTCTGGGAGCGCACGCTCCAGAACTGGCAGTCCGAGTTCCTCGCCGTCGGGACGATGGCCGTCTTCACCATCTACCTGCGCCAGCGCGGCTCCCCCGAGTCGAAGCCGGTGGGCGCGCCGCACGAGCAGACCGGGACGTCCGGTTAATCGGACTAGCCGGCGGCGAGGGCTTGCTCGGTCGCGCGCCGGCGAAGCTCCTCGAGACTCTCTCGCTGCGCCCCGGCTCGCTCGACCAGCGCGTCGAAGTCGAAGGTCGACAGACGAGGGTCGGAGCCGGCGACGCGCTGGAGCGAGAGCCACATCGCCTTCTTCCCTTCGACGCCGAGAGACAGCCCCTCGAGCTCCTCCAGACGGCTCAGCGGCGAGTACCCCCTGATCTGCCCGTTCAGCTTCAGACGGCCGAGCTTCTCGGCCACCCAGCCCACGACCTGCTTGGGACGATTCCGGGGGATGTCCAGCATCTCCATCAGGCCGTCCAGCGTCTCCCGGTCGGCCTCGATCTCCCCGATCAGATCCTCGAGCACGCGGCCGTAGTCGTTGCCCCGGTTGCTCGCGAGCGCTCGCTTCGCCAGCTCGAGGCCGATCACCGAGCCGGCGCGATGATCGTTGAGGTAGATCCGGAGGAGCTTTCGATTCGCCACGGCGGCGGACACCCTAGCGTTGACTTGCGACCGCCGATCGGCGCATAGTCTCCGGGCCGTAGGTCGATCGAGGAGGCGAGCATGGCCGGAGCCCGGGACAGGAAGGAGACGGCGACAGACCTTGCCGACATGGTCGCCGACAGCGCCCAGCTGCAGGAGGAGGTGCGACGCGACCCGGCGGGGACGCTGCAGCGCCTGGCGGCACCGCTCGAGTCCGATTTCTGGATCTACCGCATGGTCGTCACCGTCCTCGGACTGACGATGCTCTCGGTCGTCGCTGCCTCGACCCTGATCGTGCTCAAGGACAAGCCGATCCCGGACATCCTCGTCGCCGTCGGAACCGGCGCCGTCGGCGCGCTCGCCGGCCTGCTCGCGCCCTCGCCCTCGCGCAGCAACTAGGAGAACCAAGCGCGTGCGGGTCTTCGTCCTCGCGCGCCACGCGCAGACGCAGCTCAACCTCGAGCACCGCGTGAACGGAGACTGGACGCTCGACGTCCCGCTGACCGAGCAGGGCGAGGAGGAGGCCCGGCGGCTCGGCATGCAGGTGGCGCAACTTCCCTTCGACGCCTGCGTGCACACGCGGTTCCCGCGCACGAGGCGGACGGCGGCGCTCGCGCTCGAGGGCCGCGACGTGCCGTTCCACGTAGAGCCGCTGCTCGACGACGTGTACATCGGCGAGCTCGACGGCAGGTCCGTCGACGAGTACCGGGCGTGGAAGGAGGCGCACACGCGCGGAGAGCGATTCCCCGGCGGCGAGAGCCTCGACGAGTCCGCCCGCCGCTACGCCGAGGGCTACCGCGCACTGCTCGCCGGCCCGCACCGGGCCGTGCTCGTCGTCTGCCACGAGATTCCGCTGCGCTACGCGATCAACGCCGCGGCGGGCTCGGACGAGCTCGACTGGCCGGCGCACTCGCTCCCCAATGCGACCCCGTTTCTCTTCACCGGAGAGGCACTCGAGCTCGCGGCCGCGCGAGTCGAGCACCTCGCCGGTGCCACCGCCTAGACGCTTACTCCGGCCGGTTTCTTCCTACGAGGCGGCGGTCTCCCCCGGCCGCGGCTCCTCGAGCCCGGTCTCGGGCGGCCCCACCGGAATCGGGGCGAGCGGGCGCAGGTACAGCCATTCGTACGCGAGCGCCGCGAGCCCGGCGCCGGCGAGCGGCGCCACGTAGTAGATCCAGCCGTCGCTCCAGACGTTCTGGATCAGCTGCGGCCCGAACGCGCGAGCGGGGTTCATCGCCGCGCCGGTCAGCGGACCGCCGATCAGGATGTCGATCGTGATCGTGAGCCCGATCGCGAGCCCGGCGATCGACTTGAAGGACCCGCGCGGGTCGGCGGCCGTGGCGAAGATCACCCAGACGAGGAAGAAGGTGAGGATGATCTCGAGCAGCACGCCGGAACCCGCGCCGATCCCGGGGCTGAGGACGGGCACGCCGGCGTCGAGGGCCGTGTCGTCCGGGAAGACGGCACGCAGGGCGAGCGCGCCGATCGTGGCCGCCGCCAGCTGCGTGGCCCAGTAGACGAGCGCGAGCGACGGCGCCATCCGACGCGTGACGAGGAAGCCGAAGGTGACGGCAGGGTTGAAATGGCCGCCCGAGATGTGGCCGACGGCCGACGCCATCACGCCGATCACGAGCCCGTGCGCGAGGGCGACGCCGACGAGGTCCTGCCCGCCCACCACGATCGAGCCGACGCCGACGAAGACCAGCGCGAAGGTGCCGACGAACTCGGCAGCCGCCCGGCGGAGGACGTCGGGATCCACGGGCGCTGACCCTACTGAGGCACCCGGACGACTCGGACCAGCCCGAGTCGCTCCGGTACATTGACCGCATGACCGAAACTGACGGGACCGAGGCCCGCTACGAGGTCACCTGCCCCCACTGCCGCAAGGACTTCGTCGCGGAGCTGATCGCCGGCTCGGCGGCCCGCTACCGCGGCTTCAAGTGCCCGCACTGCAAGCTCTTCGTCCCGCACGAGCGCGTCGACGAGAGCGAAGTGGTCGAGCCCGCCGGCTCCGGCTAGACCAATCGCCCCTTTTCAAGGGGCCTCGGCGCCGTGCCGATAGCTGAGGCGTGGCCGTCGACGTCGCGATCACGCCTGCCGAGGCTCGGGCAAGGCCGCTTGCGCGGGTCGCCTCCGTGCCCGCCGCCTGGGCGCTGGGCGGTCTCGTCGCGCTCAGCTTCGCGGTTCGGTCGCTGCTCGCGGCCGCGCACGTCACGCCCGTCTACTTCCCGGACGAGTACCTCTACGCCGGGCTCGCGCGAGGGCTGGCCGAGCACGGCCGTCCCTGGCTGCACGGCGCGAGCGCCCAGTTCCCCGCGCTCCTCGAGCCGCTGCTCACGGCGCCGATCTGGCTCGTGGCCGAGCCGGCGGCGGCCCTCCGGCTCACGCAGGGCCTGCACGCGCTCGCCATGTCGCTCGCCGCGATCCCGGTCTACCTGCTCGTACGCAAGCTCGGCTTCGGCACCGGCTTCGCGCTCGGGGCCGGCGCGGTGGCGCTGGCGTCGCCGGACCTCTACTACGCGTCGCTGACTATGGCCGAGCCGATCGCGTACCCGCTCGTGCTGGCGGCGGTGTACGCGGGTGTGCGGGCACTGGCGAAGCCGACGCCGCGCGCTCAGCTCGCCTTCGTCGCCCTGAGCGGGCTCGCGGTCGCCGCGCGCCTCCAGTACGCGGTGCTGCCGCTCGCCTTCGTCGGGGCGGCGCTCGTGGTCGAGCGCGGCCGCGTCCTGCGCGTCGCCCGCTCGCTGCGGCTCTCGCTCCTTCTCTTCGCCGCCCCCCTCGTGGGCCTGCTCGCGCTCGGGCCGGCGCGGCTGCTCGGCCCGTACGTCGGCGTCTTCGTCGAGGGGGTCGAGCCGCTCGACCTGCTCGGGTGGATCGGGACGAACTCGATGCTGCTCGCCTACGCGGCGGGCTGGATCCTCGTCCCCGGAGCTCTGGCCGGCCTCGCGTGCGCGCTCGCTCGACCGCGCTCGCGGGAGGAGGCCGCCTTCGCGGCACTCACCAGCCTGCTCGCGGTCGCACTGCTCGCGGAGGCTGCCCTCGTCGCCGATCTCGACTCCGATCGCTTCCACGAGCGGTACCTGTTCGTGCTTTTGCCCCTCGCCGCTCCGGCGTTCGGACTCGCCCTTCGGCGGGGACGGCGGGCGGCCGTGGCGGTGTCGCTCCTCGCGCTCGCGGGCCTCGTCCTCTCGGCCCGCGTCCCGATCGCCGAGTACCTCGTCGCGCACGGACGCGACGACTCGCCGACGCTGCTCGCCTTCGTGCGGCTCGAGCGGTTGCTCGGCGTCGGGGAGAGCGCGTTCGCGATCGCGATCGCCGCCGCCGCGCTGTCGGCCGCCGCGGCCGCGATCGCCTTCCGCCCGCGCCTCGGCGGCGTCGCGCTCCTGCTCACGGTCGCCGCCGGCGCCGCGCTGTCGGCCGGCGCGGCCTCCTACGACGCAGGCAACTCCGCCAACGCACGCGCCCTCTCGCTGCCGGCCGACGCCCGCTGGGTCGACCACGCCGGTCTCGGGGAGGTCGCGCTCCTCCAGACGCCCGGCTCGGAGCGCGCCCCAGCGTTCGAGCAGCTCTTCTGGAACCGCTCGGTCGGCGAGGTGCTGCTCATGCCCGGGGTGCCGCGGCTCGACGCCTTCGCCCACAGCCGCGTGCGCGTCGCGCGGGACGGTCGGCTCGTCGCCGGCGATCGCGTGATCCGGACGCCCTTGCTCGTCCAGACGCGCGGCTCGAGCATCGACCTCCTCGGCGCCGTGCGCGTGGCGCGTGGCCCGTCCTTCGACCTCTGGCGCCCGCAGGGAACACCGCGGGTGTCGCTCCTCGCCGAGGGTCTCTACGCGGACGGCTGGCTGAGACGCAACGGCTCGATCACGGTGTGGCCGGACGCGAGCGGCCGAGCGCGAGGAGCTCTGCGCCTCCGGCTCTGGCTGCCGCCCGGGATGCGTGCGACCGAGCTCCAGCTCGGGACGCGAACGGTCTCGCTTCGCCCGGGCGAGCGCGTGGTGCTCACGATCCGCGTCGACAGCTCAGGCCCGTGGCGCCTCCGCTACGCGAGCATGCGCCCGAACGCGCTCGACGACCTCCGCATCGTCAGCGCACGCGCCGAAGTCAGCTTCGCTAGACGCAGTCCTTTAGACCCTGCGCCTCGGGCAACGACTCCAGCTTCTTGAGCGTGTTGTTCTCGATCTGCCGGATCCGCTCGCGCGTGACGCCGAACTCGCGCCCGACCTCCTCGAGCGTTCGCGGCTGTTCGCCGCTGAGCCCGAACCGGAGCTCGATCACCTGCCGCTCACGCTCGGGCAACGAGGCGAGCGCGTTCTCGATGTCCTCGCGGCGGAGCGACAGCGAGGCGGTGTCGAACGGCGACTCGGCCTGCTCGTCCGGGACGAAGTCTCCGAGCGACGACTCCTCCTCCTCGCCGATCGGCTTCTCGAGCGAGACGGGCAGCTGCGCCATGCGCAGGATCTCCCGCACCTCCTCCGTCGTCATCTCGAGCTCCTCGGCGATCTCGTCGGGTCGCGGCTCGCGCCCGAGGCGCTGCACGAGCTGCCGCTCGATGTGCACGACCTTGTTCAGCTTCTCGACCATGTGCACGGGGATGCGGATCGTGCGCGCCTTGTCGGCGATCGCGCGCGTGACCGCCTGCCGGATCCACCACGTCGCGTAGGTGGAGAACTTGTAGCCCTTGCGGTAGTCGAACTTCTCGACGGCCCGGATCAGCCCGAGCGAGCCCTCCTGGATCAGGTCGAGGAACGAGAGGCCGCGGCCGAGATAGCTCTTCGCGATCGACACCACGAGGCGGAGGTTCGCCTCGATCATATGGGTCTTCGCGAACATGTCCCCGCGCTCGATCCGCTTCGCGAGGTAGACCTCCTGGTCCGCGGTCAGCAGCGGCACTTTCCCGATCTCCCTCAGGTACAGCCGCAGCGAGTCGAGCGACGGCTCGACGGAGAGGTCGAGCTTCGGGCCCTTCTCCTCCTCTGCCAGCGCCGGTTGCTCGTGCGGCGGATGCTTGTGCTGCTCACCCTCGACCAACTCGACCGAGTGGTCAATGAGGTACGTGTAGAAATCCTCGATCTGCTCTTTGGAGAGGTCGACTTCCTCGAGCCCCGCGACGATGTCGTCGTAGGTGAGGAATCCCTTCTCTGTTCCGTCCTGTACCAGCTTGTGAAGCTCTTCGACGTCTGGGAGGGAGATGTCGACTGTGAGCAACTGACCTCTCTTTCGCTCTAGGGGACGGAACCCAGGAACGCAAAGAGCCGGTGCTTTTTACCCCCGGCTCACCTCTCGCGCTCTGGAACTTAACAGCAATCCACAGATGTGTGAAGCAAAGTTTTCAACAGGTCGTAACCACTCCTACAACCTCGTCCCGGCTGTTCGTGACCGGAACGGGTCCGAACGCCGACCCGTCCAGGTCGAGAAACGACCCGACCGCCGGCTGGAGAGCACGGTGCGCGCCGTCCTCGACTTTCAACGCCACCCCGAGGCCCTCAGGAGACGCTGCGCAAAAGAGTCCCTCGGCACCTCCCTTGGCGGTCCACCCCGGTAGCGCCTGCATGAGGTTCGTGTCCAGCGCCGTCGGACCGCGGATCAACTCCGGGTAGGAGCGCATCGCTGCGGCGATCCGCTCGTCGATGCGCGTGAACGACGCAGCCATCCGTTCCAGCGGGAGTGCAAAGGTGATCACGCCGCAGCCGTCGACCGCGGTCCGGATCTCGCTCGTCCCGGCCAGCTCTGCGACCTCGGCCAGCATCGCTTGCTGGCAGGGGTGCTCGGCCAGTCGGTAGCCCTCGTAAGGCCAGCCCTCCGCGTGGCAGAGGGCGAGCATCCCGGCATGCTTCCCCGAGCAGTTGTGCTTGAGCCTCGAGCCCTGGAATGGGCCGCATTCGAGGTCGTCCTCGGTTGCCGGCGCCTTGGCCAGGAGCGCTTGGACGGCCGCGAGCTGCGCCTCGTCGGCGAGGTGCGAGGCCGAGGCGATCGCCAGTTCACGCTCGTCCAGGTCCTCACGAGCACGGGCGAGCGGCTGCGCCTGGATCGGCTTCGCAGCCGAGCGCATGAATGTGACAAAGCCCGGGTCGCCGGCCGCCTCCACGACCTTGCCGCCCTTGACAGCGACGGCGTGGACCCGATGCACCGACTCGACGGTCTCGCCGCGCATCGCGGTTACCCTGATCGGCTCTGCCATGAGGTCGAAACCCTAGTGCCCGAGCTCCCGGAGATGGAGGCGTGGCGCCGTGCGCTCGACGGCCCCGTATCGGCGTTTCCGATCGAGAAGGCCGGGCCAGGGCACATCGCGACGCTGAAGACCTTCGACCCGCCGCTCGAAGTGCTGGAAGGCCGCCGATTGGCGGGAGCGAAGCGGCGTGCCAAGCGCCTTCTCTTTCCGACCGAGGACGACGAGCTCGTGCTGCTGGTCCACCTGATGACGGCCGGGCGTCTCCGTTACCTGCTCCCGGGCGAGAAACGCCCCAAGACGCCGGCTTTCCGGCTCCGGTTCGAGGGCGGTGCCGAGCTCGTGCTCACCGAAGCGGGAAAGAAGAAGCGCGC
>JBOHAW010000052.1:0-7350 GCA_050697975.1 Gaiellaceae bacterium | reverse complement strand
ACGAAGTGCTCGGCGTGGCCAAGGCGTACGTCACGCGCGTCGGAGAAGGCCCGTTCCCGAGCGAGATCGTCGGCCCCGACCACGAACGGGTGCAGTCGCTCGGGCACGAGTTCGGGACCGTGACAGGGCGCGAGCGGCGCTGCGGCTGGCTCGATCTCGTGGCGCTGCGCTACGCGGCCCGCCTGAACGGCTTCACCTCGCTCGCCCTGACGAAGCTCGACGTGCTGTCGGCCTTCGGCGAGCTGCCGGTCTGTGTCCGCTACCGCCTTCGCGACGGGACCGAGACGGAGGACTTTCCGGCGCACCAGAGCGACTTCCACCACTGCGAGCCGGTCTACGACGTCCTTCCCGGGTGGCAGGAGTCCCTCGACGAGGCGGAGGAGATCGACGAGCTGCCCGACGCCGCGCGCCGCTACGTCGAGCTCGTCGAGCGCGAGCTCGAGGTCGAGGTGGCGTTGATCGGCACCGGCCGCGAGCGCGAGCGTGTGCTCTCGCCGCACGGGCGCGCGGCGCTCGCCCGACCCTAGTAGACCTGCGGGCGGCTTCAAACCCGCCGGCCGGCTGAGTAGAGTCCTCGCGTGAGGGTGCTCCTCGTCGGGTCTGGCGGCCGCGAGCATGCGCTCGCCTGGAAGCTCAGCCAGAGCAGCGGGCTCGAGCTCCATGCGGCCCCCGGCAATCCGGGGATCGCCGCCGTCGGCGCGTGCCATCCCGTGCGGTCCGAGGACGCGGAGGGCCTGCTCGGGCTGGCGGCGGAGCTCGAGGTCGACCTCGTCGTGATCGGGCCGGAGTCGCCCCTGGTGGCCGGTGTCGGCGACGAGCTGCGGCACTCCGGCATCGCCGTCTTCGGGCCGGGCAGCGCCGCGGCCCGCCTCGAGGGCTCGAAGACGTTCGCGAAGGAGGTGATGCGGGCGGCCGGCGTCGCCACCGCGGAGACGATGGCGGTCGCGCGCCCTCCCTGCGTCGTCAAGGTGGACGGGCTCGCCGGAGGCAAGGGCGTCTTCGTCTGCCGCACGCAGGCCGACCTCGACGCCGGGCTCGTGTCCGCGTCGACGTACGGAGGGGCGCTCGTGATCGAGGAGCTGCTCGAGGGGCGCGAGATCTCGCTGTTCGCGCTCGCGGACGGGCGCGAGGCGCTGGCGCTCGCGCCCGCGCAGGACTTCAAGCGGCTCGAGGACGGCGACACGGGCCCGAACACCGGCGGCATGGGCTCGTACTCGCCGGTTCCCGGGCTCGGCCCCGAGCTCGTGGAGGAGCTGATCGAGACCGTGCACCGGCCCGTGCTCGCCGAGCTCGCGCGGCGCGGAACGCCGTTTGTCGGACTCCTCTACGCGGGCCTGATGCTGACCGAGGACGGCCCGAAGGTGCTCGAGTTCAACTGCCGCTTCGGCGATCCCGAGACGCAGTCGATCCTCCCGCGCCTGGAGGGGGATTTCCTCGGCGCGCTCTGGGCCGCCGCCGGCGGGGAGCTCGGGGGCGCCGAGCTCTCCGCGTCGGGCGACGCCGCCGTCACCGTCGTCCTCGCAGCGCCCGACTATCCAGCGCGCACCGACTCGGGGACGCCGATCCACGGCGTCGCCGAGGCCGAGGCGACCGGGGCCGTCGTCTTCCACGCCGGCACGGCGCTGCGTGGCGACCGGCTCGTCACGAACGGCGGCCGTGTGCTCGACGTGACCGCGCTCGGGCCCACCCTCGCCGCGGCGCGCAGTGCCGCCTACGCGGCCTGCGACCGGATCTCGTTCGCCGGCGCCCGTCGCCGCGGCGACATCGCGCTCGCGGCCGTCGAAGGGGAGCATGTCCGCGGCTGAGCCCGGGGTTCCGATCGTAGGCATCCTCGTCGGCTCCGACTCCGATCGCGAGCCGATGCAGGCAGCCCTCGACGAGCTCGCCGCGCACGGCATCGCGTACGAGCTCGAGGTGCGCTCGGCGCACCGCACGCCCGATGCGGTCGCCGAGTACTCGCGGACGGCGCGCGAGCGCGGGCTGCGCGTGCTGATCTGCGGCGCCGGGCTGGCGGCGGCACTGCCCGGTGTCGTCGCGGCGCACACCGACCTGCCGGTGATCGGCGTGCCACTGCGGTCCTCGAAGAGCGTGCTCGACGGTCTCGACGCGCTGCTCTCGATCGTGCAGATGCCGCCGGGCGTGCCGGTCGCGTGCGTCGGGGTCGACAGCGCCAGGAACGCGGGCGCGCTGGCGGCGCGCATCCTCGGTGCGTCCTCCTGACGCGCCGCTACCATCGCGGACCGTGATCGCGCGCTACTCCCGCCCCGCGATGGCCGGGGTCTGGTCGGACGAGAGCAAGCTCGCGCGCTGGCTCGAGGTCGAGCTCGCCGCGCTCGAGGGCTGGGCCGAGGTCGGTGCGGTGCCCGCCGACGCGGTCGCTGCGATCCGGGGCGCGGCCGTCGTCCCGTCGCCCGAGCGCGTGGCCGAGATCGAGGCGCGCACCCAGCACGACACCGCCGCCTTCGTCGACGCCGTCGCGGAGCGGCTCGGTCCCGAGGGGCGCTGGTTCCACTACGGCCTCACGTCCTCGGACGTGGTCGACACCGCCCTGGCGCTCCAGATCCAGGCAGCGGGAGCCCTGCTGCTGGTGGAAGTCGGGCGCGCGCTCGCCGCCGTCGGCGCCCGCGCCGAGGAGCACCGGCTGACTCTGATGATCGGCCGCACCCACGGCGTGCACGCCGAGCCGACGACGTTCGGGCTCAAGCTCGCCGGCTGGACGTTCGAGCTCGACCGCGGCCGGGTCCGGATCGAGCGAGCCCTCGATGGCACCCGCGTGGGCAAGCTGTCGGGCGCGGTCGGTACGTACTCCGCCACCGACCCTGAGGTCGAGCGGATCGCCTGCGAGCGGCTCGGGCTGGAGCCGGCGCCGAGCTCGACCCAGATCCTCCAGCGCGACCGGCATGCCGAGCTGCTCGGCGCCCTCGCGCTGCTCGCTGCCTCGCTCGAGAAGTTCGCGCTCGAGATCCGGCACCTGGCGCGCACGGAGGTGCGCGAGGTCGGCGAGCCGTTCGGTCGCGGTCAGAAAGGCTCCTCGGCGATGCCGCACAAGCGGAATCCGGTCGTCGCCGAGCGGATCTGCGGGCTCGCCCGCGTCGTGCGGGCGTACGCCCTCGTCGGGCTCGAGAACGTCGCCCTCTGGCACGAGCGCGACATCTCGCACTCCTCGGCCGAGCGAATCGTCCTCCCCGACGCCTTCCTCGCGCTCGACTACATGCTCGATCGCTTCACCTGGCTGGTCGAGGGGCTCGTCGTGCGTCCGGAGCGCATGCGCCGGAACCTGGAGTCGAGCCACGGGCTGTTCTTCAGCCAGCGGCTGCTGCTCGCGCTCGTCGAGGCGGGCCTGGCGCGGGACGAGGCGTACGTGCTCGTCCAGGGCCACGCGATGCGGGCCTGGGAAGAGGAGCGCGATTTCCGCGAGCTCGTCCGGGCCGATCCGGCGATCGGAAGCCGGCTCGAGGCGGCCGCGCTCGACGCGGTCTTCTCGCTCGAGGTCTACACCCGGCACGTCGACACCGTCTTCGAGCGGCTGCACGCGCTGGAGCGGAGAGGGGAGCCCGTCCATGCCTGAGGCCGTCCACGTCGGGAGTGGCAAGGTGCGCGAGCTCTACGCGCTCGACGACGAGCGGCTGCTGCTCGTCGCCAGCGACCGCATCTCGACCTTCGACGTCGTCCTCCCGACCGAGATCCCCGACAAGGGACGTGTGCTCACCGGCCTGTCGGCCTTCTGGTTCGCGCGCACGAGCGAGCTGTGCCCGAGCCACCTGCTGGGACTCGGGCCCGACGGCCGCTCCACCGAGTGCCGCCGCCTGGCGATGCTGCCGATCGAGTGCGTCGTTCGCGGCTACCTCGCCGGCTCCGGCTGGAAGGACTACCGCGCGACCGGCTCGGTCTGCGGGCACGCGCTGCCGGCCGGACTGACCGAGTCGGCGCGGCTCCCCGAGCCGATCTTCACGCCGGCGACCAAGGCGCAGGACGGCCATGACGAGAACATCACTCGCGACGAGGCCGGCGTGATCGTCGGCAGCGAGCGCCTCGCCGAGGTCGAGCGCACCGCACTCGCGCTCTACCGGTTCGCCGCCGAGCACGCGGCGGCACGCGGAATCGTGATCGCAGACACCAAGTTCGAGTTCGGACTCGACGAGGACGGCGGGCTCGTGCTCGCCGACGAGGCCTTCACGCCCGACTCCTCCCGCTTCTGGCCGGCGGCCGGGTACGCAGCGGGCGGTCCGCAGCCGTCGTTCGACAAGCAGTTCGTGCGGGATTACTGCGAGTCGCTCGGCTGGGACAAGGCCTACCCGGGGCCAGAGCTGCCCGTCGAGGTCGTCGCCGGCACGCGGACGCGCTACGTCGAGGCGTTCGAACTCCTCACCGGCATCGGCTTCGACGACTACGCCGCCGACCCCGAGGTCGTCCTGCGATGACCGGAGCGGGATGAGAGCGACGATTCTCGTTCGCCCGAAGCAGGGCATCCTCGACCCGCAGGGCCAGGCCGTCGGGAGCTCGCTCCGCCAGCTCGGCTTCGAGGTCGGCGACGCCCGGGTCGGGCGCGTGGTCGATCTCGAGCTCGAGACCGCCGACCCAGGAGAGGCACGCGCCCAGCTCGAGCGGATGTGCCAGCAGCTGCTGGCGAACCCGCTGATCGAGAGCTACCAGATCGACGTGCACGAGGGCGACTGATGGAGGAATCGCCGCGCATCGCGGTCGTCGTCTTTCCCGGCTCGAACGACGACCGGGACGCCTGCTGGGCGCTCGGGGCACTCGGCGCGGAGCCGGTTCCGCTCTGGCACGCCGAGCCGGAGCTGCCGGCGGTCGAGGGCGTCGTCCTGCCCGGCGGCTTCTCGTACGGCGACTACCTGCGCTGCGGCGCGATCGCTCGCTTCGCGCCCACGCTCGAAGCAGTGGCGGAGTTCGCCGCGGACGGCGGGCCCGTCCTCGGGATCTGCAACGGCTTTCAGATCCTCTGCGAGGCCGGACTGCTGCCCGGCGCGCTGCGCCCGAACGCCACGCTCCGCTTCGTGTGCCGGGACGTCGCGGTTCGCGTCGAGCGCACAGCCACGCCGTTCACCTCCCGCTGCGAGGAGGGCCAGCGGCTCGTGATCCCCGTCAAGCACGGCGAGGGCTGCTGGTTCGCGGACGAGGAACTGCTCGCCGAGCTCGCCGACCTCGATCAGATCGTGCTCCGGTACGACGGGGACAACCCGAACGGTTCCGTCGACGACGTCGCCGCCGTTTGCAACGCCGAGGGCAACGTCATGGGCCTGATGCCGCACCCCGAGCACGCGGTCGACCCGCTGCTCGGCTCGGGCGACGGCGCGCTGCTGCTCGCCTCGCTCGTCGACGCCGCGCGCGCGCGCCTGCTCAGTGCTGTCTAGACGGGCATCCGTCTAGCCACCTACCAGGCCGAGGGCCTCCGCGAGGGCCGGATGCGCGACGAGCGCCGTGCGCAGACGCTCGAGGTCGCGTTGCCTGAGCGTCACCGGGCCCCGCCTGACTATGCCGTCGGTCGAGTAGGCGAAGCGCACGAGCCGCTCGCCCCGGTCGGTCTCGAGCAGCTGCACGAGCGAGGCGAAGCGCTTGTCCCCGGCCCGCTGCGGCAGCGTCAGCTCCTCGACGAGGGTCGCCGGGCCCCATGGTGTACCCGCCTTCGTCGCCGCAGCTGCACGTGTCGCCATGGACGCCACCGTAGCCCGGAAGCCGTCACGCGTGTGTGACCGCGCCGTGCCGGAACCGCGCCGGACTATCCCCAGCGAAAACCGGTGGCCGCCGGCGCAGGTGCGAGCGGGCTGGTCGGCAGGCCCGGCTCGGGCTGGGAGCTGTTGAATCCACCCGGAGCGACGTCGTTGGGCGCGTCGGGGCTGAAGAGCGAAGCCAGGTATTGGATCTGACCGCGTCCGGGCCCGAGCTCGAACTGGCCGCCGCCGTACGCTTCGATCCCCTGCGTCACGCAGTGGTCGTAGGCATCCAGAAGCGCGCGGACGCTGCCGAAGCGAGACGGCTTCACATTCAGCATCCTCGGCTGGAACGGGAGCGCCTCGATGTCGTCGACCGAGTGGATGATCGCGTCCCACGTGATGCGGTCGCGATGTGGCGTGAGCGCCTCGTCGGCGGCGGCGTCGCTCAGGTCCGGATCCTCGATCCAGGCCTCCGGGAACGCCTCGGCGACCCGGCGGTAGAGGTCGGCGTCGGCCGGATTGTCGACGATCGTGCCCCGGTAGGCGCCCTTGAGGTCGATCGAATCGACCGCCTGCGTCGCCGCGAGCGCCGCCAGCAGCTCGTCGTCCCAGTCCGGCGTCGCGTCGAGCTTGAAGCGCAGTCCCGGGTAGAGCGCCAGCCAGCCCTCGACGCCGTCGATCGAGGGCGGATCGCCGAGCCGCATCGAGACGACGAACTGCACGGGCTGCGCCTCCCGGTCGAGCACCTCGGCGAGAGTGGCGCCCGCCTGCCGGAGCGCCAGGTCGAGCGCCGCGGCCTCGTAGGCCCAGCGTCGGTAGTTCCGCCACACCGAGTGCTCCGGCTTCGCACCGAAGAGGTCGAGCTCGCCGAGCCCGACCGAGAACGCATCGAGCGACTTCCACCGCCCCTCGAGCTCGGGCCGCGGGGCGCCGTCGTGCGCCGCGGCCGCGTAGGTCACGTCCTCGCCTATCCCCTCTTCGCCGAGCCCGTGCAGGCGCACGACGGTCGTCACGCGCGTGAAGCCGCTGGAGACGGCGAGGCTGCGCACCTCGGAGGACGACGAGTCGATCCGCAGCGGCAGGCCCGCGACCCGGTCGTAGGTGCCCATCTACTTGCCGACCACGTACGAGAAGGTTCCGCGGGCGTTCACCCGGGGATGGCGCAGGGTCACCGAGCCGGTCAGCCGCTTGCCGGCAGCCGAAGCCGGGATCCTGCCGGCGCAGGTCGCCCGATTGCCCGCGACCGGCCGTGCGCTGACACGAAGCGGCCGCCCGCCCAGACGAGCCGAGCAGACGGCGCGAGCGCCGGCGAGCGGAGCCGAGCTGCTCACGGTGATCGCGACGCGGAACGAGCGTCCTGCGCGCGGCGGACTCGGCACGACCGTGAGGCGGGTGATCCGCACCCGCGGCGCGCCGGCGGTCGGAGCCGCGGGAAGGGGCAGCACGCGCGCCGCGAACACGGCCTGGTGAAAGCTGCCGTCGAAGGGCGCCGTCGCGGCGGAGTACACCGGGACCGCGACGCCGTTCCCGACGAAGGAGGTCGAGATGTAGTCGCCGACGAAGCGGCCCCGCGGGGGCGTGTCCGCGAAGGCCGTCAGAGCGGCCGGCTCGCTGAGCGCGAGGGGCCGGCTCCACGTCCTGCCGCCGTCGGGCGAGGCGATGAAGCCCGCCCCCAGGC
>JBOHAW010000051.1:0-5350 GCA_050697975.1 Gaiellaceae bacterium | reverse complement strand
GCGGAGACGATCCACCCGGCGGTGGTCGCCGCGCTCCGGGAGCTCGGTCTCGACGTCGGACAGGCGTTTCCGAAGCCGCTCACCGACGAGGTCGTCCGCGCGGCGGACGCCGTGATCATGATGGGCTGCGGCGACGCCTGTCCGGTCTACCCGGGGAAGCGCTACCTCGACTGGGAGGTCGACGACCCGGCCGGTAAGAGCCTCGAGGACGTGCGGCGGATCCGGGACGACATCGACCGCCGCGTGCAGGAGCTCCTCGCCGAGCTCGTCCCCGAGCCCTCCTAGGCCAGCCCGGACAGGAGGGTGCGCGGCTCGCTAGCATCCCGCCCCATGCGCCTCGCGCTCGTCCCGCGCACGTCCGAGTTCTACGACCTGTTCGCGCGGGCCGGAGCGAACGCGCTCGAGGCCGCGCGCCTCGCCGAGGCCCGCTTTCGCGAGTTTCCGAGCGCCTCGGTCAGCCAGGCGGACGTGAAGGCGATCGAGACGGCCGGCGACGCGATCACTCGCGATCTGATCCAGCTGCTCAACACGCAGTACGTGACGCCGTTCGACCGCGAGGACATCTACCAGCTCGCCACGGCGATCGACGACGTCGTCGACAACATCGACGAGGCGTGTGACCTGCTCGAGCTCTACGGCGTCGAGCAGCCGACGCGGCAGGCGATCGAGCAGTGCCGGATCCTGGTCGGGGCGGTCGAGCACCTCGCCCGAGCGCTCGCCCAGCTCAAGGGGCTGCGGGGCGTCCAGAACGAGCTCGTCGAGCTGAAGCGGAAAGAGGACGAGGGCGACCGAGTGGTGCACGACGCGATCGCGGAGCTCTTTCGCACCTCGCGCATCGACCCGCTGATCGTGATCCGCTGGAAGGACATCTACGAGGCGCTCGAGAACGCCCTGGACTCCTGTGAGACCGCCGCGAACGTGCTCGGCAACGTAGTCGTCAAGAACGCCTGACGCATGGAGCTGACGCTCGTCGCGGTCATCGCGGTCGCGCTCTTCTTCGACTTCACGAACGGGTTCCACGACACCGCCAACGCGATCGCGACGAGCGTGTCGACACGGGCCGCCTCCCCACGGCTGGCCGTGGTGGGCGCCGCGGTGTTCAACTTCCTGGGCGCGTTCGTCTCGCTCGAGGTGGCGGCGACGGTGGCCAAGGGGATCGTCGACACCGACGTGGTCACGCTCGAGGTCGTGCTCGCGGGGCTCGTGGGCGCGATCACGTGGGACCTCATCACCTGGTACCTCGGCCTGCCCACGAGCTCGAGCCATGCGCTGATCGGCGGCGTTGCCGGCGCCGCCGTCGTCGCCGCGGGCTGGGACGTGCTCGAGGCGGACGGGATCGTCGAGAAGGTGCTCATCCCCTCGCTCGTGGCCCCGATCTTCGGCTTTCTCGCGGCGGCCGCACTGATGCTGCTGATCCTGTGGGTGATCCGCAAACGCCCTCCGGGACCGGTCAACCGCTTCTTCCGGCGCCTTCAGCTCGTGTCCGCGAGCTTCGTCGCGTTCACACACGGCACCAACGACGCGCAGAAGACGATGGGGATCATCTCGCTGGCACTGATCGCCTCGGGCCACCTCTCGGCGGAGGAGTTCGACGTTCCGCTCTGGGTGATCGTCAGCGCCGCGACCGCGATGGGCCTCGGCACCTACGTGGGCGGCTGGCGGATCATTCGCACGCTCGGACAGCGGATCGCGAAGCTGGAGCCTCCGCAGGGCTTCGCCGCCGAGACCGCGACTGCCTCGATCCTCTGGTTCACGGGCAACGTCGGCTTCCCGGTCTCGACCACGCACACGATCAGCGGCTCCGTGCTTGGCGCCGGCGCGAGCCGCCGCCTCTCGGCCGTGCGCTGGGGGGTTGCCGGCAACATCCTGCTCGCCTGGATCCTCACGATTCCGGCCGCCGCGCTCATTGGCGGAGGCATGGAGCTGATCACACGCGTCCCCAGCGGCACCCTCGTCGTGTTCCTGCTGATGGCGGGAATCGCGACGCTCGCGTTCACGGCTCGCCGCCAGCAGACCCGGGCGAGGCTCGCGCCCGCCAAGGCCTAGCGCCCGCTAGGCGGGGTGCGAGGCGTCCGTGAACTCGCGGAACTCGCCCGTGACCAGATAGGCCGTCCGCTCGCCGATGTCGACGGCGTGATCGCCGATCCGCTCCAGACAGCGCGACACGACGATCATCCTCATCCCCCACTCCTGCAAGTCCGGATACGAGCCGAGCGCGAGCACCCGCTGGACGACCCGCCGGTTGGCGCGGTCGATCAGCTCGTCGAGGTCGACGAGCGATTCGGCACGTTCCAGATCGCGTTCCGCGAGCGAGTCGAGCGCCACTCGGGTCATCTCCTGGGCGCGCGCCCCCATCTCCTCGAACCCCTCGACGAGCGTTGGGTCGGGCGTGACGTTCGGCGCCAGCTTGACCATCTTCGCGATCGTCACGCAGTAGTCGGCCATCCGCTCGAGGTGGACGTTGACGTGCAGCACCGCGAGGACGAGCCGCAGGTCGCTTGCGACCGGCGTCTGGCGGGCGAGCAGGAGCTGCACGCCCTCCTCGAGACCGATGTAGCGCTCGTCGACCTCGTCGTCGAAGGCGATCACCTCGTCCGCGAGCTCGACGTCCTGTGCCGAGAGGGCGCCGAGCGCGCCTCGCAGCGCACGCAGGACGAGCTCGCCCTCCTCGTAGAGGGCGGCCTCCAGCTGATCGAGCTCCTGCTGGAAAGTGACCCTCATCCGAACCGACCCGTGACGTAGTCCTCCGTGCGCCGGTCGGAGGGCTTCGTGAAGATCTTAGGCGTCACGTCGTACTCGACGAGCACTCCGGTCCGGCGGCCATCCGTCCCGACGTCCACGCTGAAGAAGGCGGTCATGTCGGCGACGCGCGCCGCCTGCTGCATGTTGTGCGTGACAATGACGATCGTGTAGCTGCGCTTGAGCTCGTGCATGAGATCCTCGATCCGCGTCGTCGAGATCGGATCCAGGGCGGAGGCCGGCTCGTCCATGAGGATCACCTCGGGCTCGACCGCGAGCGCGCGTGCGATGCAGAGGCGCTGCTGCTGGCCTCCGGACAGGCTGAGCGCGCTCTCCTTGAGCCGGTCCTTGACCTCCTCCCAGAGCGCCGCTTGCTGGAGTGCCTGCTCCACCCGCTCGTCGAGCCCCTGCTTCCAGCTGAGCACGCGCGGGCCGAAGGCAATGTTGTCGTAGATCGACTTCGGAAACGGATTGGGCTTCTGGAAGACCATCCCGATCAGCTTGCGCACTTCGACCGGATCGACGTCCTTCGCGTACAGATCCTGATCGTGGTAGAGGATCGTCCCGTCCACCTGCGCAGCCGGAATCAGATCGTTGAGCCGGTTGAAGCAGCGGATGAACGTGCTCTTGCCGCAGCCGGAGGGCCCGATGAAGGCGGTCACGAAATTGCGGTAGATCTCGAGGGTGACTCCGGCGAGGGCGGGCACGGTGTTGTAGGAGACGCACAGGTCCTCGACGTCGAAGACGACCTCGCGCCGATCGCGCGCCGGCAGCTCGCGCTCGGCCAGCCCCTCGATGCGCACGCCGGACAGCGTCACAGGAGCAGTCGTGCTCTCCATCTCGGACATCACCATCTCTTCTGGTAGCGGTTACGAAGCCAGATCGCGAAGGCGTTCACGGTCAGCAGGATCGCGAGCAGGACGATGATCGCGGCGGCAGCGAGCAGCTTGAACTCGTGCTGCGGACGCGACGTCCACTGGAAGATCTGAATCGGCAGGGCCGTGAAGTCGCCGAGCAGTGTCGGGTTGAAGGCGACGTAGGTGAGCGCGCCGATCAGGATCAGCGGGGCCGTCTCGCCGATCGCGCGCGAGAGGGCGAGGATCGAGCCCGTCGCGATTCCGGGGACGGCCGCGGGCAGGACCTGCCGCCAGATCACCTGCCACTTCGTCGCCCCGAGCGCGAGCCCGCCCTGCCTGATCGAGCCCGGTACGGCGCGGATCGACTCCCGCGCCGCGATGATCACGGTCGGGAGCACGAGCAGGGTGAGGATCAGGGCCCCGGCGAGGAGCACTCGGCCGAGGCCGAGGCCGCGGACGAGGAAGGCGAGGCCGAGGATGCCGTAGACGATCGACGGCACAGCGGCCAGGTTCTGGATGTTGACCTCGAGCAGCCGGTTGTACCAGCGGTCCCTGTCGGCGTACTCCTCCAGGTAGAGCGCCGTGCCGACGCCGATCGGGATCGTGAAGGCGATCAGGAGCAGCATCAGGTAGAAGGTGCCGAGGATCGCCGGCCGGGCGCCGGCGATAGACGGGTCGGCCGAGGGCGGCTCGGTCAAGAGCACGGGGTCGACGAGGCCGATGCCCTTGTCGACGACGTCCACCAGGAGCGCGCCGAGGGTGACGAAGCCGACGAGGACGGAGACGTAGAGGAACGTGCGGAAGAGCCAGCTGCGGGCCCGCCCCGGGCTGCGCCGGCCGCTCAGCGTCCCACGTGCCGCGCTCACTCGTAGACCTCCCGGTACTTGCGGACGAGCCGGATCGAGATCACGTTCATCACGAGCGTGGCCGCGAACAGCGTCGCCCCGACCGCGAAGATCGTCTTGTACTCGACCGAGCCGGTAGGGACATCGCCGGTCCCGGTCGCCGCGATGAAGGCCGTCATCGTCTCGATGGCGTGCAGCGGGTTCCAATCGATGCGCGCCTGCTGACCGGCCGCGAGCAGCACGATCATCGTCTCGCCGACGGCACGCGAGATCGCGAGCACGAAGCTGGCGACGATCCCCGAGACGGCGGCTGGCACGACGATACGTGTCGCGACCTGGAGCCGCGAGGAGCCCAGCCCGTACGCGCCGTCGCGCAGCGCCTGCGGGACGGCCGTCATCGCGTCCTCCGAGAGCGAGGCGACCGTGGGGATCAGCATCACGCCGATCACGAGGCCGGCGCTGAGCGCATTGAAGATCTCCGCCTCGAGGCCGAGGTCGCGCAGGAGCGGCGTCACGAACGTGAGCGCGAAGTAGCCGAATACGACCGTCGGGATCCCGGCGAGCACCTCGAGCGCCGGCTTGAGGAGCTTGCGCGTGCGCGGCCGGGCGTACTCGCTCAGGTAGATCGCCGCGCCGAGGCCGAACGGCATCGCCATGAGACAGGCCCAGATCGTGACGGACAGCGTGCCGACCGCGAGCGGGATCACGCCGAAGGAGGCGGGCTCGAAGAGCGGCGCCCAGCTCGTACCGGTGAAGAACTCGAGCGGGCTGATCTCACGGAAGAAGACGAACGCCGGCTCGAAGAGGGCGACGACGATGCCGACCGTCGTCGCCACCGACACAAGCGCGCAGAGAGCGAGGACGCCCTTGACCGCATCCTCTCCGAGGCGCCGCCGGCCGGTCGTCAGG
>JBOHAW010000050.1:0-7869 GCA_050697975.1 Gaiellaceae bacterium | reverse complement strand
GCGGTTGACGGGCGATCCGGCCGGCGAGGCGCCCCTTCCGCCCTACATCACCGAGCCGCTCGCCGATCCCGAGCGCTACCAGACGGTCTACGCGGACCACGAAGGCTCGGCCGCGGCCCCGACGGCGGGCCTCCACTTCACGCCGAACGTGCTCGGGAGGCTCGACGTCGAGCGCGTCACGCTCCACGTCGGCCTGGACACGTTCCGGCCACTCGCCGTCGACACGCTCGAGGAGCACGTCATGCACGGCGAGCGCTATGCGGTCGAGCCCGGTGCGTGGGAGCGGATCGAGGCAGCGCCGCGCGTGCTCGCGGTCGGGACGACGACCGTGCGCGTGCTCGAGTCGCTCGCGCGCGGGGCCCCGCTCGCCGGCCGCACGTCGCTCTTCGTCACGCCGGGCTTCGAGTTCCGCCGGGTCGACGCCCTGCTGACGAACTTCCATCTGCCTCGCTCGACCCTGCTCGCGCTCGTGATGGCCTTCGCCGGCGTCGAGGAGACGCGCCGTCTCTACCGGCTCGCGATCGAGGAGCGCTACCGCTTCTACTCGTTCGGCGACGCGATGCTCCTCCTATGACGCCTCCGGAGACCCCAGGTAGCGGTCCGCTACAGGACTCCTTCGTCGTCACGGCGACGGACGGCGACGCCCGCGCCGGGGTGCTCTCCACCGCGCACGGCGACGTCCCGACGCCTGCCTTCATGCCCGTGGGCACGAAGGGCACGGTCAAGAGCGTCGACCCCGACGAGCTGCGCGCGCTCGGCGCCGCGATCGTGCTCGGCAACACTTACCACCTGCACTTTCGCCCGGGCGAGGACGTCGTCGCCGAGCTCGGGGGCCTGCACCCGTTCATGGGCTGGGACGGCCCGATCCTGACCGACTCGGGCGGCTTCCAGGTCTTCTCGCTGCGCGACACGCTGCTCGCCGTCGACGACGAGGGAGTCACCTTCCGCTCGGTCTACGACGGCCGGTCGGAGCGCCTGACGCCCGAGAGCGCGGCTGCGATCCAGGCGAGCCTCGGAGCGGACGTCGCCATGTGCCTCGACATCTGCCTGCCCGCCGGCGGCCCCAGGGCTGAGCTCGCGGAGGCCGTGCGCCGGACGACGCTGTGGGCGACCCGGCAACGCCGCGCGCCGCGCGCGGACAACCAGCTGCTGTTCGGCATCTCGCAGGGGGCCGCCGACCCCGAGCTGCGCCGCCGCTCGATCGAGGAGATCGGCGAGCTCGACTTCGACGGGTACGCGCTCGGCGGCCTCGCGGTCGGCGAGTCGCGCGCCGAGATGTTCGACGCGGTCGAATGGGCCGCCCCGCTGCTGCCGGCCGAGCGTCCGCGCTACTTCATGGGGATCGGCGATCCTGAGGGCGTACTCGAGGTGCTGGCCCGCGGCATCGACATGTTCGACTGCGTTCTGCCCACGCGCACCGCCCGGACGGGCTCGGCGCTCACCTGGGAGGGACGGCTCAACCTCCGCAACGCCCGGTTCGTACGCGATCCGCGCCCGCTGGACGCCGACTGCATCTGTCCGGCGTGCACGCGCTTCTCGCGCGCGTACATCCGCCATCTCGTGAACCAGCAGGAGCTGCTCGGCCTCCGTCTGCTCAGCCTGCATAATCTCCGTTTCCTGCTCGAACTGACCGCCGGCGCGCGGGAGGCGATCGAGCGAGGCGAGCTCTCGTCCTACAAGGCC
This sequence comes from Gaiellaceae bacterium, assembly GCA_050697975.1. Lineage (GTDB taxonomy): Bacteria > Actinomycetota > Thermoleophilia > Gaiellales > Gaiellaceae > JBOHAW01. Next base: position 6,186 of record JBOHAW010000050.1, on the reverse strand, counting down.
GAGGCGCTCGCCCGCCTCGCCGCCACGCCCGAGGAGGCTACGTGGATCTCCTGATCATCATCGTCTTCGGCTTCGCTCTGATGTGGCTCTTCGTGGTCCTGCCGCAGCGGCGGCGCCAGTCGACGCACAACTCGATGATCTCCGGCCTCACGCCGGGCGACTACGTGGTCACGGCCGGAGGCCTGTACGGGACGGTCACGGAGATCGGCGAGGAGGACCTCGGGCTCGAGGTCGCCCCCGACGTGGAGGTGCGCGTCGCCAAGCGCTCGATCGGGGCCGTCATCCCCCCGGAGGAGATCGAGGACGTGGACGACCTGGAGCAGGACGAAGAGCCCGCCCCTGAAGCTGAGTCGCCGCCGGACGCGCCCCGCTAACCTTCCCGGCGGTTTCCGTTGTCCGAGCGCCGCTCCCACCTCGTCCTCGTCGCGCTGATCACGGCCGCGCTCCTCGGCGCGCTCCTGCTGATCGTGCCCGCCTCGCCGGCCCACAAGGACACGCGGCTCGGGCTCGACCTCCAGGGCGGTCTGGAGGTCGTGCTGAGAGCCGTACCGCCCGAGGGCCGACCGCTCCAGAAGTCCGACCTCGACCGTTCGCTCGAGATCATGCGCAACCGCGTCGACAAGCTCGGCGTGGCCGAGCCCGAGATCCGCAAGCAGGGCGACGACCAGATCGCGATCGAGCTGCCGGGAATCCGGAACCCGGGCGACGCCGCGGGCGTGATCGGCAAGACCGCGAAGCTCGAGCTGTACGACCTCGAGACGACGCTGACGGGTCCGTCGATCGACGCGCAGAGCTTCCCCGTCCCGCACGATCGCATCTACGACCTGCTCGCGAGCGCGTCCACCCAGTCGCTCGCGAGGAAGGGGGAGCCGGGGCCGTTCTACCTCTTCGAGCAGGAGTCGAAGACGCTCGTCGCCGGCCCGGCGCGCACCGAGGAGGCTCTGCTGCGGAGGCGGGACGGCAAGGTGCCCGCAGGCCACAAGGTGTTCGGCGTTCCCGAGAACACGGTCATCGTCGAGTGCGGTCGCGGCGAGGTCGTCTGCCCGGGCGTGAACGAGCAGGATCCGACGCAGGACTACCGCTACCTCTTCAAGTACCAGCCCGACGCCGAGTCGCCCATCCCGCAGATGACCGGCGAGCACCTCAGGCTCGGGGGGACCCGCCAGGACTTCGACACCCAGACCGGCGAGGCGATCGTCCTGATGCAGTTCACCGACGAGGGCGCCGACAGGTTCCACGAGATCACGCGCGAGGAAGCGGTGCGCGGGCGCCTGCAGCAGAGCCGCTTCGGCGGCGGCGACGCCGAGCAGTTCAACCAGCACTTCGCGATCGTCCTCGACCGCGAGATCAAGTCGTTCCCCTCGATCGACTTCGAGCAGTACCCGGACGGCATCAGCGGCTCGAACGGCGCGCAGATCACCGGCATCGGGAGCGTCACCGAGGCCAAGAACCTCGCGCTCGTGCTTCAGACCGGCGCCCTGCCGGTCGAGTTCGTCACGCTCGAGCAGACGGAAATCTCGGCCACGCTCGGCGAGGACTCGCTCCGACAGGCGCTGCGCGCGGCGATCGCCGGCATGCTCGTCGTGGCGCTCTTCCTGCTCGTCTTCTACCGCTTCCTCGGCCTCGTGGCGGTGATCGGCCTCGCCGTCTACGCGACCTTCCTCTACGCGATCATCCTCCTCTTCGGCGTCACCCTGACGCTGCCGGGCTTCGCCGGCCTGATCCTCACGATCGGCGTCGCGGCCGACGCGAACATCGTCGTCTTCGAGCGCATCAAAGAGGAGTCGCGCTCGGGCAAGTCCGTGCGAGCGGCCATTGCCGCCGGCTACGGCAAGGGCTTCAGCACGATCCTCGACGCGAACGTCGTCACCGCGATCACCGCACTGGTGCTCTTCGCGGTCGCGACGGCCGGCGTGAAGGGCTTCGCTCTCATGCTGCTGATCGGCACGGCCATGTCGCTCGTGACCGCGGTGGCGGCGACGCGCGCCATGCTCGGCCTGCTCGCCGGCTTCCGCTGGTTCAGCAGCCCGCGCTTCATGGGCGCGCAGGGCCAGCAGACGGCGACGTGGCTGCAGATCGACTACATCGGCAAGCGCCGGATCTGGTTCGCCTTCTCCGGCGTCGTGCTCGCGATCGCGATCGGGTCGCTCGCCCTCCAGGGGCTCAACCTCGGCATCGATTTCCGCGGCGGCACGGAGGTCAACTTCACCACGCCCCAGCCGGTCGCCCTCGAGGACGTGCGCGCGCGGGCCGAGACGATCGGGCAGGCGAACGCCGTGATCCAGGGTCGCGGCGCGCCGGTCGGCGGGAAGTACCGCAACTTCCAGATCCGCACCGAGGCGCTCGACCTGGGCGAGCAGCAACGGCTCACGAGCGAGCTCCGCGACACGTACGGGGAGGAGCTCAGCATCGGCACCAACACCGTCTCGGCGAGCTTCGGCCGCCAGATCGCCGAGAGCGCCGTCTGGGCGATCATCTTCTCGCTCATCCTCGTCGTGCTCTACATCACCTTTCGCTTCCAGTGGAAGTTCGCGCTGGCGACGATCGTGGCGCTGCTGCACGACGTCGTGATCGCCATCGGCATCTACTCGCTGCTCGACCGGGAGGTCACGACCGCCACGGTGGCGGCGATCCTGACCGTGCTCGGGTACTCGATCTACGACACGATCATCATCCTCGACCGCGTGCGCGAGAACATCCCGCTCATGCGGCGGTCGTCCTTCGCGACGCTCGCCAACGTCTCGCTCTGGGAGACGATCCGGCGCTCGCTGGCGACGACGTTCATCACTCTGCTGCCGATCTCGGCGCTCTATCTGTTCGGCGGCGAGACGCTCAAGGACTTCGCCTTCGCCCTGCTCGTCGGCATCGGCTCGGGCGCCTACTCGTCGATCTTCATCGCGGCGCCGCTCGTGGCCGTGCTGAAGGAGCGCGAGCCGGAGTACGCGCGCCGGCAGGACGGCGCCGTGACGCGGGACGGAGGCACGCCGCTGATCGAGGCGGCGACGGCCGCCGCCGCCGACGAGCCGGTGCCCGAGCTCGCACCGCTGACGCCGTCCGAGCGGAGGGAGACGAACGAGGCCAAGCGCGAGCGAAGGCGCCAGCGCCGCCGGGCGCGCCCGCATGGACGAGCCAGGTAACGACCGCACGCTCGTCGCGTCCCTCGAGCGGCTGCTGCTCGCGGGCGTCGGCGCAGCGGCGCTGACGGCCGAGCGCATCGACATGCTCGCGGACGCGCTCGCGGAGAAGGGCGGGATCCGTCGCGACGAGGCGCGCGAGACGATCGTCGAGCTCGCCTCGCGCTGGCGCGGCGACAGCGTCCGGCTGGGCGAGCGGGCCGGCGCCGGGATGGCCGGGCTCTTCCGCGAGGTCGGCCTCGTCACGCGCGAGGAGTACGACGAGCTCGAGCTGCGCGTCGCCCAGCTCGAGCACAGGCTGAGGCTCGTCGAGCACGGCCCGAAGCCGACCGTCCCGCCGCCCCGCCGCTAGCCAGCCGATCCGGACTGTCACACTTCCGGGATGGCGCAGGCGCCGCCCCGGAACCTCGGCCGCATGTCGGAGATCGCTCAGGTCGCCGTCAAGCACGGGTTCGGCTACTTCTTCGAGTCGCACCGGCTGGCCGACCTGCTGCCGTTCCGGACGCGGGCGCCCCTCGAGGACGGCCTGCCGTCGCAGCGCGGCGCGCACCTGCGGGAGATGCTCGACGAGCTGGGGCCGACCTTCGTCAAGTTCGGCCAGCTGCTCTCGATGCGGCCCGACGTCCTGCCGCCGGACATCATCTCGGAGCTGCGCGGTCTGCAGGACGACGTGCGCCCGTTCTCCTTCGACGAGGTGAGGCTGACGGTCGAGAGCGATCTCGGCCTCGCGATCGAGCGCCTGTTCCTCGAGTTCGACGAGACGCCGATCGCGGCCGCGTCGATCGGCCAGGTGCACGCGGCCATCCTGCCCAACGGCCGGAAGGTCGCCGTCAAGGTGCAGCGCCCCGGAGCCCCACGGCAGATCGAGGCCGACCTGGCGCTCCTCTACCAAGCGGCCAAGCTGGCGAAGGAGCGCGTCCGCGCGCTCGACTTCATCGACGCGCGCGCCCTCGTGGACGAGTTCGCGCGCTCGATCCGCCAGGAGCTCGACTATCGTCTGGAGGCGCGGAACGCCGAGCGCTTCCGCCGGGACTTCGCCGGCCACCCGCACGTGCGCGTGCCCCGGGTGTACTGGACGTACACGCGCGCGCACGTGCTCACGCTCGAGTTCCTCGAGGGCGTGCAGCTGGCCGACATCGACCATCACGCCTACACGCTCGACGAGCGCCGGCGGCTGGCGTACCTGATCACCGAGGCGTGGATGACGATGATCTTTCGCCACGGCTTCTTCCACGCCGATCCGCACCCGGCCAACATCCTCATCCTCGGTCCTGAGCAGGTCGGTCTCGTCGATCTCGGCCAGGCGGGCCAGCTGACCGACGACGACATGTCGAAGATGACGCGCCTGTTCATCGACGCGGCGAACGAGAACGTCGACGTGCTGCCACGGCGCCTCGCGGATCTCGGCGTCCAGTACCCGCGGGAGCAGGAGGAGGAGTTCCGCTCCCAGTTGCGCGAGCTCTACTACCGCTACTACGGCGCGAGCGTGTCCGAGATCGACCCGCTGCAGGTAATCCGCGAGGGCTTCGCGCTCATCTACTCGATGAACCTGCACCTGCCGACCCGCTTCGTCCTGCTGGACAAGGCGATCGCGACGCTCGGCGCGGCGGGGATCGAGCTCTACCCGGAGTTCAACGTGTTCGAGGTGGCGAAGCCGTATGCGCGCAACTTGATGCTCCGGCGCTACACCCCGGGTCGGGTCCTCTCGCGGGCGCGCCGCGAGTCGTACAACCTGGCCCGGATCGGGATGGACCTTCCGTACCAGGTGCACGACGTGCTCGAGGAGCTGCGCGACGGCCAGATGGAGGTCGGCTTCGTCCACAAGGGCCTCGACGAGGTGATCGCGAAGCTCGACGTGGTCTTCAACCGCCTCGTGGTCGCGCTCGTCGTCGTCGGCGGGCTCATCGGCTCCAGCCTGATCGGCATCTTCGCCGAGCAGGGGCCGCAGATCTTCGGCGTGCACTTCATCTCAGTGCTCGGCTTCGGCCTCTCGGGCCTCCTCGGCGTCTGGCTGCTGTGGGGCGTGCTTCGCTCCGGCCGGCTCTGAAACGGGGGACGATGGTTCAGCTCCTCCAACTTGTCGGCGCTGTCATGGTGCTTGCGGCGTTCGCGCTGCTGCAGTTCCACGTCGTGCACCCGCGCTCGTCCTCGTATCTCCTGCTGAATCTCGTCGGCGCTGGGCGCTCGTGACGCTGTGGAGCGTAGTCGGTCGCGTGCGGGTTGCACAGCACCCATAGCGGCCCGTCAGGACATGTCAGGGGTCTGACCCCGGACACGGCCGGTGCGGTCCGAGAACCGTCACTTCTAGCTCTTCACCGTCTGGGGCGAGAGCTCGTTGACGTCTTCGCCGGCTTCGCCGGGTCGAAGGGCACGGCGACCCACGGGGGTCAGACGATCGTGGCTTCCACCGACCGCGTGCTCGATCTCCTGCGCTATAGGCTCGAGCGCTAGCCTCTGTCAGGGGTCTGACCCCGGACACGGTCGGTGCGGTCCTGGAACTGCCCGTCGGCGGGGCACCGGGGCCGTCGGTCAGGGCCGCGCGAGCGACTCGTTGGCGTCGCTGACGAAGAGGCCCGGCCTGGGCCCGCCGCCGATCGCGTAGACGCGGCCAGCCAGCGCGGCGACGCCGAGGCCGTGTCGCGGTGTCGGCAGGTCGTCGAGCCGGCGCCAGCGCCGGGCGGCGATGTCGTAGGCGTAGACGCTGGCGATCGTCGTTCCCGGCTCCTCGCCGCCGACGGAGACGATCTGCCCGGCGAGCGCGGCGGCGCCGGTGCCACCGCGGGGATGCGGCACCGGCGGCAGTGCCACCCAGCGGCGGGCGCCCGGCCCGAACGACTGGAGCGTGCCGAGGTTGGTGTCGATGCCGGCGAGGCGGCCGCCGAGCGCGTACACGCGTCCGTTCCACGCCGCTGCGGCCAGATGCTCGCGTGGCGAGGGCCCGGGCGCCGTCGACCAGCGCCGCCGCTCGAGGTCGAAGACGAGCGCGCGCCGCGCCAGACCCGCGGGCCCGACTCCGCCGATGACGTAGAGACGCCCGCGCGCCACCGCCGCG
>JBOHAW010000049.1:0-7456 GCA_050697975.1 Gaiellaceae bacterium | reverse complement strand
CAGCCCGCGAGGGCGGCGAGACCATCGTCGCCGTCGGCCACCAGCCCGACTGCGGCCAGATCATGGCGGCTCTCACCGGCGAGCCGGAGCCGGAGGTCCCGCCCGCGGGCGTCGCCGGAATCCGCTTGTGAGCGCGATCGTCATCAGGGACCTGCGCAAGTCGTACGGCGAGCTCGAGGCGCTGCGCGGCATCAGCTTCGAGGTTCGTCCGGGCGAGGTCTTCGGCCTGCTCGGCCCGAACGGGGCCGGCAAGACGACGACGGTGGAGATCCTCGAGGGCTACCGCGAGCGCGACGGCGGCGACGTGGAGGTGCTCGGCTTCGATCCCGAGCGCGGCGGGCGGGAGCTCCGCGAGCGGATCGGCGTCGTCCTCCAGCAGTCCGAGCTGTGGCCGGCGCTCACCGTGGCCGAGACCCACGCCATGTTCGCGGGCTACTACAGCCGGCCGCGCGCGATCGACGAGGTGATCGAGCTCGTCGGCCTCGGCGCGAAGCGCGATGCGCGCGTGAAGACGCTCTCCGGCGGCCAGAAGCGACGGCTCGACCTCGGGGTCGCGCTCGTGGGCGACCCGGAGCTCCTCTTTCTCGACGAGCCGACGACCGGCTTCGATCCGGGGGCCCGGCGCGCCGCGTGGGAGATGATCCGGTCGCTGCGCACGCTCGGCAAGACGATCCTGCTGACGACGCACTACCTGGACGAGGCGCAGCAGCTCGCCGACCGGGTGGCCGTCCTACGCGAGGGGGAGATCGTCACGCTGGGGACACCGGCCGAGCTGCGCGGCGGCTCGGGCGAGACCGAGATCCGCTACCGCTCGGACGGCGAGGACGTGGTCGTCGCCACGTCCGAGCCGACGCGCGTCCTGCACGAGCTGACGGCGGAAGCGCTCGCGGCCGGCCGAGAGCTCGAGGGGCTCGAGGTGCGCCGGCCCACGCTCGAGGACGTGTACCTGGCGCTGCTGGAGGAGGAGGAATGAGGCTGCTCCTCCACCAGATCCGGGCCGAGCAGCGGCTGTTCTGGCGCCAGCGCGAGGCCGCCGTGTTCGTCTTCCTGCTGCCCATCCTGCTCTTCCTGCTGCTCGGCGCGGTCTACGACGGACGGATCAACGGCCATCCCGCCGCCAGCTATCTGCTCACGGGGATGCTCGGCTACGGCGTCGCCAGCACCGCCTTCGCGGGTCTGGCGATCACGCTCATCATCAGGCGCGAGTACGGCCTGCTGAAGCGGATCCGCTCGACGCCGCTCACCGCGCGAACGTACCTCGCCGCGGTGCTCCTCTCGACGCTGGTCGTGTTCGCGGTGCAGTCGCTCGTCCTGCTCGGGCTCGGCGCCGTCCTCTTCGACGCCGAGCTGCCCTCCCGGGTGCTCTCGCTCGTGCTCGCCCTCCTGCTCGGCGCCGCCGCGTTCGCGGGCATCGGCCTGGGCGCCGCCTCCCTGCTGCGGTCGGCCGAGGGCTCGTCCGCGGGCGTGAACGTGATCCTCCTGCCGATGGCGTTCCTGTCGGGCTCGTTCGGGCCGACCCGCGAGTACCCGGGATTCCTCCGCGCGATCGCCGACGTGCTGCCGCTCAAGTACATGATCGACCTCGTGGGCGCGATCTACCTCGAGGGCCGGGAGGTGTGGACGCGACCCGGCGCGGTCGCGGTCGTGGCCGCGTGGGGCCTGGCCGGCCTGGCCGTCGCGCTGCGGCGGTTCGACTGGGAGCCGCGCGAACGGTAGTTGTTAGGTTCCAGACGATCTGGGTAGGGCTTGAAAGTATGAAAACCGAACCCCTCGTCGCATTCGCCACGAAGACCGAGCCACCCGCCCTCGAGATCCGCGTCAACTTCGGCATCTTCGCCGGCCGCCCGGCCACGGCGGCCGAGATCGACGAGCTCGCGAAGTCGCTCATTCCCGAGGTGGGCGAGGTGTCGATCGTCGCCGAGGAGCGGCACGAGATCAGCGAGGAGGTCGAGGCCTCCCTGCACCAGGTGCGGGTCGAGATCGCGGAGGAGCACCTCCCGCACGCCGGAGCCGAGCTCGACGACCTGACCGGGCGCCTCGTCTCGCGGGCGCGGAGCTGGGCGGAGGCCTGCTTCGCCGACCGGCACGCCGAGGTCAGCGAGCTCTAGCGTATCCCCGGCGGAGACGCCGCTAGTCTCCCGCGATGGCCCACCGCTCCGACCTGCGCAACGTCGCGATCGTCGCCCACGTCGACCACGGCAAGACGACGCTCGTGGACGCCCTGCTCTGGCAGTCGGGCGCGTTCCGCGAGAATCAGGACATCGCCGAGCGCGTGCTCGACTCGATGGATCTCGAGCGCGAGAAGGGCATCACGATCCTCGCCAAGAACACGGCGCTCCGCTACGGCCCGGTGAAGATCAACATCATCGACACGCCGGGACACGCCGACTTCGGCGGAGAGGTCGAGCGCGGACTGACGATGGTGGACGGCGTGCTGCTGCTCGTGGACGCGAGCGAGGGCCCGCTCCCGCAGACGCGCTTCGTCCTGCGCAAGGCGCTCGAGGCTCGGCTTCCGGTCGTCCTCGTCGTGAACAAGGTCGACCGGCCCGACGCTCGCATCAAGGAGGTCGTGGACGAGGTGTACGAGCTCTTCCTCGACCTCGACGCCGACCACGAGCAGATCGAGTTCCCGATCGTCTACTGCAACGCCAGGGCCGGGCGCGCGTCGCTCGACCCGCACGACCTCGCCGACGACCTGCGCCCGCTCCTCGAGCTGCTGCTCGAGCACATCCCCGCGCCGACCTACGACGAGGAGCATCCGCTCCAGGCGCTGGTGACGAACCTCGACGCGTCGCCGTACGTCGGGCGGCTCGTGCTGTGCCGTGTCCTGCACGGCACGATCCGCAAGGGGCAGGCGATCTCGTGGTGCCGCGCCGACGGCCGGATCGAGCCCGCCCGCGTGACCGAGCTGTACGTGACCGAGGCGCTCGAGCGCGTCGAGGCCGCCGAGGCGGGCCCGGGCGAGATCATCGCCGTCGCCGGTCTCCCGGGCGTGACGATCGGCGAGACGCTCGCCGACGCGGACGACCCGCGCCCGCTGCCGGTGACGCAGGTGGACGAGCCGAGCCTCTCGATGACGTTCGGGATCAACACCGCGCCGCTCTCGGGCCGCGAGGGCGACCGGCTGACCGCGAGCATGCTCAAGGCCCGGCTCGACGCCGAGCTCGTCGGCAACGTCTCCCTCCGCGTCCTCCCCACCGAGCGCCCCGACACCTGGGAGGTGCAGGGCCGCGGCGAGCTCCAGCTGGCCGTCCTCGTCGAGCTGATGCGGCGCGAGGGCTTCGAGCTCACGGTCGGCAAGCCGCAGGTGGTGACGCGGCTCGTCGACGGGAGCGTGCACGAGCCGGTCGAGCGGCTCTCGATCGACGCGCCGGAGGAGTACGTGGGCGTGCTCACGCAGCTGCTCGCCCTGCGCAAGGGCCGGCTCGAGCAGATGGTCAACCACGGCACCGGCTGGGTGCGGCTCGAGTACCTGGTGCCGGCGCGCGCCCTGATCGGATTCCGCACCGAGTTCCTGACCGAGACGCGCGGCACGGGCATCCTCCACCACGTCTTCGACCGTTACGAGCCCTGGCACGGCGAGCTGCGGACGCGGCCGACCGGCAGCCTCGTCGCGGACCGGCGCGGGCCGACGACCGCCTTCGCGCTCATGAACCTCCAGGAGCGCGGAGCGCTGTTCGTGGGGCCCGGCATCGAGGTCTACGAGGGGATGGTGGTGGGCGAGAACGCCCGCGCCGAGGACCTGGACGTGAACGCGACGAAGGAGAAAAAGCTGACGAACATGCGCTCGTCGACCGCCGACGAGCTCGTCCGCCTGATCCCGCCGCGGCCGATGTCGCTCGAGCAGGCGCTCGAGTTCATCCGCGAGGACGAGTGCATCGAAGTGACGCCCGTGAGCGTCCGCCTGCGCAAGGTCGTCCTCGAGGCGTCGAAGCGGCAGAGCGCCGCGAGCAGGAAGGCCCGCGGGCTGGCCGCCGTCTAGAACGCTAATCCTTGTACGGGTCGTGGACGTCGCGGCCCGCCATGGCGACGCCGAGCGGACGGAGGCGATGCTTCACGCGCACAGAGCGCGCATGCGCAGCGAGGACGTCCGGTAGCCGCTTGTACACCTCCGGCGCCTCGTCCGCGCCGCCGCCGAGCAGGACGATGCCCTGGTCGCGCAGGCGCGCCTGCACCGCCGGCCAGTCGACGACGCCCGGCTTGATCTGCTCCTCGACCCAGACCTTGGCGACGCCCGCGTCGGGATGGTCGGGACAGGGCTGCCGGTCCGCGAGCACGCGCTCGCAGTCGCGGTTCCGGCACGCCCAGCGCTTGCGCCGCCGGACTCGGCCGGCGGCCTGCGAGCGGCTCATCACGCGGCCGGCGCCGTGCACCGTCGAGAACAGCGACTCCTCAGCCTCCGCGCCGGCGACCCCCTCGAGGATCACCGACTCGTCGCCCATCGAGCCGCCAACGAAGCCCTCCTGGCCCGGCCGGGCCGGCGTACAGCCCTTCCGCACCACCCAGAACATGCGGCCGAAGTGCTCCTCGTACTGGGCGTCGTTGTGGTTGTTGTGCACCACGTGCGTCGGCTCCGCGCCGAGAATCTCGAGGACCTTCGCGACGACGACGTCGCGGCCGGCGTACGCGTACTCGAGCGCGAGCTTCATCGCCTCGATATACGAACGCCCGAGTTCCGAATCGACCTCGAACAGCACCGGCGGCGAGTCCATCTCGCCCTCGCGCGCCTTGCCCTCGAACGCCAGGCCCTGTGCGAGCGCGAGAAACCCCGACGCCGTCTTGTGGCCGAAGCCGCGCGAGCCGAAGTGGACGCCGATCCAGATCAGACCCTCCTCGTCCTCCATCACGTTGACGTAGTGGTTGCCCGAGCCAACCGTGCCGAGCTGCGACGCGGCGACTTGTGCGAGCTTCCGCTGCGGCCGGAACTCCGCCGCCCGGATCCTCTCGAGCACCGGATGGTCGGCGCGCTCCCGTGCCGCGACGCCCATTCCGAACGAGATCCGGCGCGTAATCTCGCCCATGATCCGCTCGGTGCCGCCGAGCGCTTCGAGATCGGAGCGCGTCAGCTCCGTGCGCGCGGCCTTGTTCCCGCACCCGAGATCGAAGCCGGCGCCCGACGGCGAGATGTAGCCCTCGTAGGCGATCGCCCCGCCGATCGGCTGCGAGTAGCCGGGATGGTGGTCGGCGCAGAGGACGCCGAACTCGGCGTCGCCCGCGTCCATGCAGCGCTTCAGCTGGTCGAGGCTGCGCTGGTCGACGGGGCCGAACGTCTTGATCGAGCTCATCGTCGTACCGGAGATTGTGCTCCGTCCTGGAGGGCGCCGTGACGGCGCCCTCCAAGTGGCTCGTCAGCGCTAGTCGCGGAAGCCGCGGAAGCCGCCGACCCGGTTCAGGTACCGGTCGACCAGTGCGGCGAGCGTTCTCTGGTCCCAGGCGTTCACGAAGTCGGCGTGCCCGGAGAACTGGCCGCCCGACGACAGCTCGCTGCCCGAGCCGCCCGCGACGCCGTAGTAGATGACGATGGTCAGCCCGGGAACCTCGACCGGGTGCGATCCGGGGCAGCTCCCGTCGGTCGAGTAGGCCATGTGGCTCTTGTGGTTCGCGCTGTCGAGACGGCTGCCGTCCCAGCAGCTCGGGAAGTTCACGTGCAGTCGCAGGCCCGGGAACCCGTTGCACGTCGGGATCGTGCTCGAGCGCTCCGCTCCTCTCCCTCCGCAGGACCAGAAGGTCACCTGCTCACCCTGGGGACTCCGTGCCTCCGCGTTGCCCGCGATCATCTTCAGCCCGGCCGGAAACGGGTCGACCGCGTCGGACGTGCGCCGGACGTAGTAGACGATCGCGCCGAGCGGCTCGACGGCCTTCCCGCCGACGAACAGCGTCGGCGCCCAGTAGGCGGCCGTGTCGCGGCGGATCAGGCACGACGTTCGCTCGGCCGCCCGGAGCGACGCCGGCGTCGAGGAGGCGTTCGTCGACGCGTTGCCGAAGTACGTGTGGTCGTGGGAGCGGCCACGCTTGCCGGGGAAGACGATCGGGTCGTCCTGGTTGCGGTGGCTGAACCCGCAGGGGACGGGGAAGAAAGAGGACGTGCCTCGGTGGAGCCGGGCGTCGCCGCCTGCACGGGAGCCGGTCGCAGCGACGGCTACCCCGACCGCCACCGCCGCGCTCGCAGCGGTTGCGAGCACGAGGATCAGAAGAGCGGGAAAGCGTCTCACGGCGATCACCTCCACGGGGCATCGTCGCCCGGCGGTCGTAGGGAGCTGGGCTCTGCCCGGGCGCGGGGCGGGGCCCGTGCCGGATGGAGGGCTCGGGAACATTCCCGCGGGGCCCGGTCGAGGCTCGCCGCGGCGGTCGGCGGGGAATCCGATTGCTCCTGCATCACGCTCGCCTGCGCTGCCCCGATCACAACACCGGCTCCTAGGAGCTACCTAAGAATCGTGTAAGGACTGCGTAAAACGCACACGGTCGAGCGCGCTCCGGCGACTTGGGCGGCATGCGCGCCGATCGTCTGTACGCTTGCCGCCAGGTGCCCGACCTTCCGCTCACCGGAGGCTGCCTGTGCGGCGGCGTCCGCTTCGAGATCACCGAGCCGCTCGTGTCGGCCGGGTACTGCCACTGCACGCGCTGCCAGAGACGGACGGGAACCGCGGCGTCGGCGCAGGCACGAATCGCACCCGACTCGCTGCGCGTGACGGCCGGGGAAGACCTCCTCCGGTCGTACGATCCGCCCGACGGCTTCGCGAAGATCTTCTGCTCCGCCTGCGGCTCCTCGCTCTGGAGTCGCAACCCGCAGGACCCGGCGGTGATGGGTGTCCGGCTGGGCGCGTTCGACGGCGACCCGGGAGTCAGGCCGGCGTACCGCCAGTTCGTCGCCTACGCGGCGCCGTGGGAGCCCATTCCGGACGATGGGCTGCCGCGCTTTCCCGAGCGCCGGCCTCCGGGTCACTGACGACGGCCCGAACGCCATTGGCAGGACAGGCTCTACACTGAATCGCCTCTCTGGCCCCCGTAGCTCAGTGGATAGAGCAGCGGTTTCCTAAACCGCGTGCGCAAGTTCGATTCTTGCCGGGGGCATCTTCCATTCTCATTCAAGAAGTTCCCTTTGTGCAGGTACTTTGTGTAGCTCAGCTGGGGAGCGTGTTGCCCGCTTTGATCCGCTGAGATCCGCTCTCGACTGTCGCAGACTGTCGCGCAGACTGTCGCGCAGTGCCTATCTTCGCTCTCGTGGGCCAGCTCACCGGCATCGAGGTCCGCCACGCGAGGGCGTGTGCCTCGCGGGAGGGCGGCAAGTGCAACTGCCGGCCCACGTACCAGGCGAGCGTCTGGAGTCCGCGCGACCAGAAGCGATTGCGGAAGACGTTCCCGACACTCGCTGCCGCACGCGCCTGGCGCGCGGAGGCGCAGACGGCCGTCCGACGCGGCGCGATGCGCGCACCCGCGGCGACCACCGTCCGGGAGG
>JBOHAW010000048.1:0-2373 GCA_050697975.1 Gaiellaceae bacterium | reverse complement strand
GCATCGGACCGGTCGAGGCCGCGGCTTCGGTCGCCGCGGCGCTCGAGCGCCAGCGGCCCGACGCGCTCCTGCACGCCGGCCTCGCCGGGGCCCGCGGGATTCCCGCCGGATCCCTCGTGCTCGGCTCGGAAGCCGTCTACCACGACCTCTCGGCGGCCATACCAGTGATCGACCGGGCGCGCCCGGATCCCGGCCTGCTGGCCGCCGCCCGGCACGCCTTCCCGGACGCGCTCGTCCTGCCGATCGGCACGAGCGCGCGCGTCGGCGGGTCGTCGGGCACGGACGTCGAGGCGATGGAGGGCTTCGCGGTCCTCCGCGCGGCCGAGCTCGCCGGCGTGCCGGCCCTGGAGGTACGGGCGATCTCGAACGAGATCGGCGAGCCCGACCGCCGCCGCTGGCGGCTCGCCGAGGCGCTCGCGGCGCTCGAGCGTGCGCTGCCCCGGCTGGTCGCGGCCCTCGAGCTTGCAACCGGCGAGCGCCGGCGCTAGCGTGGACCGAGCCGCCAGATGCCGTACCGAAAGGCAGAGGTCCGACCCTACCGAGCCGAGGACGAGGCGCTCCTCTTCGATCTCGCGCGCAGGACGTTCGGCGAGCGCGGCGGCTGGGACGAACGGCGCACGCTGACCGTGCTCGAGGGCGAGACCGTCTTCATCGCCGAGATCGACCACGCGCCGGCCGGCTACGTCGCCCTCGAGGAGCTGGACGAGGCCGTCCGGATCGACCAGCTGCTGGTGAGTCCCGACCACGAGGCGCAGGGCGTGGGGCATCAGCTGCTCGAGTGGGCGGAGGGCTATGCGATCTCGGCCCGCGCGAGCATCCTCCAGGTCGTGGTCGAGCCCGACAACAGTCGCGCGCTCGACTTCTACCGGCGCTTCGGCTTCGCGCAGGTCGAGAGCGGGCTGTTCGAGCTCGTTCTTCCTCAGGAGTGAGCCGCGCGATGGCGCGACCGCGCTCCCCGTCCTCGCGCGACCCGCTGCCCGAGCCGCTGCCGCCCGAGAAACGCACGGTCGGGCAGCTCGTAGCCGAGGCGCTCAAGCTCTACGGAGACCGCTTCTGGCTCGCGTTGCCGCTCGGACTGCCGCTCGCGCTGGCCGCGAACCTCGCGCACGAGCGCTCCCGAATCGGCGCGATCGTAGTGCTCGCCGCGCTCGCCCCGGCGTTGACGCTTGCCTATGCGGCAGCGTCGGCTCTCGCGGCAGCTCGACGGCCAGCCACACGCGACTGGCTTCAGGCGCTCGTCGTAGGGACCGCCGTGTTCCTCCCTGCCGCCCTGGTTCTGCCCTGGTTCAATCTGCTCGCCTTCGCCTGGCTAGCGCTCACCGGCCTGGTGGTGCCTGTCAGCATCGTCGAGCGACTTGGCCCGATGGCAGCGTTGAGGCGGGCCGTGCGCCTGGCACGTGCCGACTACGTTCATGCGCTCGGCTCGTTTGCGACGCTGGCGATCGCGTACTTCCTCACACGACTTGTTCTCGTCTTTCTCCTGCGGGGCCAGGGAGACCAGGCGGAGCGTATCGCTGTCTTCCTCGCTGACATCGTCCTCTCGCCGGTCCTCTTCCTCGGCGCAGCGCTCCTCTATTTCGACCAGGCCGCGCGGGTTGTAGGCTCAGGCTCCCGGAAACGACTGCGCAGGAGGAAACGCGATGCCGACCTACATCATGCTCACGACGCTCACCGCCCAGGGCGTCCAGACGCTGAAGTCGAATCCTGAACGTCTGCGGGAGGTCAACCGTGACGTCGAGGAGATCGGCGCCAAGGTGCTGCACCAGTGGGCGACGCTCGGCCCGTTCGACTTCGTGAACGTCGTCGAGGCTCCCGACGAGGCCACGATCGCAAAGGTCTCGGTCGCGCTCGGCGCCCGTGGCAGCGCGAAGCTGCAGACGGTGACCGCGATCTCGATCGACGACCTGCTCGCCGCGCTCGAGTCGTAGCGGCCATGCGTGGCTGACCTCAGCCCCGCCGCGTTCGTCTTCGCCGTCGCGCTTGCCGCGGGTTGCTCGCTGCTCGTCTTCCGGCATGCCGACCGGCACGGGAGCAAGCACGCGACGGCCTGGGGGGTCGGGGCCTTCCTGTTCGCAGGCCTCGTCGTGCCGGTCTACTTCGTACGCTTCTGGCTGCGGAGCCGCGGTTAGCGGCGCGTGAACGCTCCGGCCACCTCGGCTGCGAGCCCAGCGTTGTCGGCAATCAGGCGCGCGTTCGACGCAAGCGTGCGGCCGCCACTCTCGCGGTGGAGGAAATCGAGGACGAAGGGCGTCACCGCCTGGCCCGAGACCCCCTGCGCGGCGGCCCGGTCGAGCGCGCGCTCGATCAGGGGCTCGATGTCGTCGAGACTCTCGGCCGGCGGGTTGGCGAGCACGAGTGCCGAGCGCCGGCCGA
>JBOHAW010000047.1:0-4768 GCA_050697975.1 Gaiellaceae bacterium | reverse complement strand
GCCTCAACCTGATCGCCAAGGAAGCGCCGCTCCTGAACGAGCGCGACGGCGTCGTCATCCTCTCCGAGAACGCCGGCGCGCACGAGGAGCTGGGCGAGTGGGTGCTGAGCGTCAACCCCTTCGACCTCAGCGGCCAGGCGGAGGCGATTCACACTGCGCTCGAGCTGCCGGTCGAGGAGCGGCGCGCCCGGCTCGCGGCCATTCGCGCGCACGTCCGCGAGCACGACCTCGGCGCCTGGATCGCGGCGCAGCTGGCGGACTTCGACCGCGGCGCCTCGGAGAAGAGGCGCCGGCTCAGCCTCGCCACGCGCTTCCGGCGTAGCTAGCGCAGTACGATCCGCAGATGACCGCTGCGCCCGAGCTACTCCGCGGCGCCGAGCTCCGGTCGATCAACCCGGCCACGCTCGAGCTGGTCGGAGCCGTAACGGCGACCGACCCCGAGGCGGTCCCCGAGGTCGTCGCGGAGTCGCGGCTCGCCCACGAGCGCTGGGCGCGCACGAACCACGCCGAGCGCCGCCGGCTGTTCGGAGCGATCGCCCGCGTCCTGATCGAGAAGATGGACCAGCTGGCCGCGGTGGTGACGGCCGAGAACGGCAAGCCCCTGGCCGAGGCCTACACGGCCGAGGTGCTGGTCGCAGTCGACAACGTGCGGTGGATCGAGGCAAACGCCGAGCGCGTCCTCCGGCCCGAGCGCCCTCGCTTCACCCAGCCGTACCTGAAGCACAAGCGAGGCTGGCTCCTGCACGAGCCGCTCGGCGTCGTCGCGGTGATCTCGCCGTGGAACTTTCCGTTCTCGATCCCGTTCGTGCAGGTGGCGACCGCGGTCGCGGCGGGCAACGCCGTCGTCGTCAAGCCGTCGGAGCTGACGCCGCTCACCGGAGACTGGATCTCGCGCGTGTTCGACGAGGCCGGAGTGCCGGCCGGGCTCGTGCGCGTCGTCCAGGGCGACGGCGCGGTGGGCGAGGCGCTCGTGCGGGCGCGGGGCGTCTCCCGGGTCGTCTTCACCGGATCGACCGAGGTCGGCCGGCGGGTGGCGGCGATCGCGGGCGAGCGGCTGTGCCCGGTCACGCTCGAGCTCGGCGGCAAGGATCCGATGCTCGTGTTCGCGGACGCCGATCTCGAGCGCGCTGCCGCCGGGGCCGCGTTCGGGGCCTTCGCCAACTGCGGGCAGGTCTGCACGAGCGTCGAGCGCATCTATGTCGCCCGCGAGCGCCACGACGAGTTCGTGCAGGCGCTCGCGCGGCGGGCGGGCGAGCTCCGGCTGGGCCGCGGCGACGACCCGGGCGTCGAGCTCGGGCCGATGATCTCCGAGGAGCAGCGGGCGCGGGCGGAGGCGCTGGTCGACGACGCGCTGGCGCGCGGAGCCCAGGCGGTCGTCGGGGGCCGGCGTCCCGCGATCGGCCTGCCCGGCTGGTTCTACGAGCCGTCGGTTCTGACCGGCGTCGACGACGAAGCCGGCATGCAGCGGGACGAGGTCTTCGGTCCGGTCGTCTCCGTGCAGGCGTTCGGGAGCGAGGAGGAGGCGATCCGGCTCGCCAACGGCACGCGGTACGGGCTCGGCGCCAGCGTCTGGACGGCGGACGCCGCGCGAGCGCGCCGTGTCGCCGGCCGTCTCGAGACGGGCATGGTGTGGGCTAACGACGTTAGCTACTCCTTCGGCGTGGGTGCCGCGACCTGGGGCGGCCGGAAGGACTCCGGCTTCGGGCGCACGCGTTCGCGCTACGGCCTGCTCGAGTGCTCGCAGGTCAAGTTCGCCGATGCCGACAGCGGGCGGGTGCCCGTGCCGTGGTGGTACCCGTACGGTCCGGCCGCGGTGGACGGGTTCAGGGGACTGATCCGGACGGTGTACGGCCGGGGCCTCGTCCCCCGCGCCGCGGCGGCCTGGACGCACAAGCGCGGGCTGGCAGCGCTCGGCCGCCGGTACGTTTCGCGGGGATGAGCGACCGTGACCTCTCGCACGTGGACGCGGCCGGCGGCGTTCGCATGGTCGACGTCGGGGCGAAGCCTCCCTCGCGGCGCCGCGCCACGGCGCGCGCCGAGCTGCGCATGGCCCCGGAGACGGCCCTGCGCCTTCGCGAGCTGCCCAAGGGCGACGCCCTCACGACCGCCCAGCTCGCCGGGATCATGGCCGCGAAGCGGACGAGCGAGCTGATTCCGCTCTGTCATCAGCTACCGCTCTCGCACGTCGAGGTCGCGGTGGAGGTCCGCGAGGCCGCCGTCACGATCGAGGCCTCCGCGGAGACCACCGCCCAGACCGGCGTCGAGATGGAGGCCCTGGTGGCAGCCGCCGTGGCCGCGCTCACGGTCTACGACATGGCGAAGGCGATCGACAAGGGAATGGTGATCGCCGAGGTGCGCCTGCTGGAGAAGACGAAGGCGCCTGCCGAGTGAGGGCGGCGGTGCTGACCGTGTCCGACGGCGTTGCGGCCGGCACGCGCGAGGATCGGAGCGGCGACCTGCTCTCCGAGTTGCTCGCCGGCGAGGGCTACGAGGTCGAGCGCCGGGTCGTGCCCGACGAGCGGGAGGCGATCGGCGACGCGATCGTCGGGCTGGCGGAGCTCGCCCAGGTCGTGCTGACGACGGGCGGTACCGGGCTCGGGCCGCGCGACGTGACGCCCGAGGCGACGATGGCGGCGCTCGACCGGTCCGCGCCGGGGATCGCCGAAGCGCTGCGCGCCGATGCGATCGCGAAGACGCCGCACGGTCTTCTGTCGCGCGGGATCGCCGGGGTGCGCGGGCGCACGCTCGTCGTCAACCTGCCCGGCTCCACCGGCGGCTGCCGCGACGGCTTCGCCGTGCTCCGCCCCGCACTGGGCCACGCGGTCGAGCTCCTCGCAGGCGAGCCGAGCGAGCACGTCCAGACGTGACCGAGTCGTTCGCCACCCTGCCGGCCCGCTTCGCGTCGCTCGTCAGGATCGAGCACACGGTCTTCGCGCTCCCGTTCGCGTACGTGGGCGCGTTTCTGGCGGTCGACGGCGCCCCGCCCGCGGCCGACATCCTCTGGATCACGATCGCGATGGTCGGCGCCCGCTCGCTCGCGATGGGCCTCAACCGCGCGATCGACGCTCGCATCGACGCACGTAACCCGCGCACCGCGACGCGCGAGCTCCCGAGCGGCCGGCTGCGCACGCCGCAGGTGATCTCGTTCTGCCTGCTCTCGCTGGCCCTGTTCCTCGTCGCCGTCTGGCAGCTCGACCCGCTCGTGCGCCTGCTCTGGCCGATTCCGGTCGCGGGCTTCGTCGTCTACCCCTACCTGAAGCGGTTCACGTGGCTCTCGCACGTCTGGCTCGGCGCCGTGGACGGGCTCGCGCCGGTCGGGGCGTGGGTCGCGATCACCGGCGAGCTGCCGTGGGAGGCGTGGACGCTCGGGGCCGCCGTCGCCCTCTGGATCGCGGGGTTCGACCTCTTCTACTCGCTCTTCGACGTCGAGGTCGACCGCGCGCAGGGCCTGCACTCGTGGGCGACCCGGTTCGGCGTCCGCGGTACGTTCGCCGGCGCACGGGCCTTCCATGCCGCGACGGTCTTGCTGCTCGCCGCGGCGGGGCTCGGCCTGCCGGTCGGTGCCTTCTACTGGCTCGGGGTCGCCGCGGTCGCTGCGCTGCTCCTCTACGAGCACCGGCTCGTGCGCCCGGACGATCTGCGCCGCCTCGACGCCGCCTTCTTCACCGTCAACGGCATCATCAGCGTGCTGTTCCTCGCCTTCGTCCTCGCCGAGACCGTGAGTTAGGGCTACCGCCATGATTTGCGCCCGCGGACTGAGCAAGCGTTTCGGCGACAAGCGGGTGCTCCGCGGCGTCGATCTCGACGTGCCACGCGGCGGGTTCGTGGTCGTCACCGGCCCCAACGGCTCCGGAAAGACGACCCTTCTCCGCCTCTGTGCCGGCCTCCTCGCCCCGACGAGCGGCGAGCTCGACGTCGACGCCGAGCGCGCCCAGATCGGCTATCTCGGGCACGAGGCGCTCGTCTACCGCGAGCTCACCGCCCTCGAGAACCTCGATCTTTACGGGCGTCTCTACCGCGTGCCGGAACGGCGTGAGCGTACGGGGATGCTGCTCGAGCGCTTCGGGCTCTGGGACATGCGCGGCGAGCGCGTCGGCTCCTTCTCGCGCGGGACGCTCCAACGGCTCGCCCTCTGTCGCGCGCTGCTGCACGACCCGGACCTGCTGCTGCTCGACGAGCCGTTCAGCGGGCTCGACGCCGAGGGCGCCGAGCTCCTCGAGCGGGAGCTGCGGGAGCTGCGGGCCGGGCGAACGTTCCTCGTCGCCACGCACGACCCCGACCGCCTCGCGCCGCTCGCCACCGGTTCGCTTGCGTTCGCATGACCGGCTATTTCCAAGACGCCGCTGCGCTTGCGCGCAAGGATCTCCTGCTCGAGCTGCGAGGGCGCGAGACGCTGCCGGCGATGGCGCTGTTCGTCGTCGCGATGCTCGTCGCCTTCCGCTTCGCGCTCACCGAGGACCAGAGCGACGCCGCGGCCGGCCTGCTCTGGGTCGCGATCATCTTTACGGCGCTGCTCGGGCTCGGCCGGGCCTTCGTGCCGGAGCGCGACCAGGGAGTACTCGACGCGCTCGTCCTGGCGCCCTGCGACCGCAGCGCGATCTGGGTCGGAAAGGTCGCCGCCACCCTCGCATTCCTGATCCTGGTCGAGATCGTCGCGCTGCCTGCGTTCGCACTCTTCTTCGAGGCGGTGGACGGCGCCACGATCGCAGCTGTCCTGCTCGCCGACATCGGGATCTGCGCGGTCGGCACGCTGCTCGCCGCCATGGCC
>JBOHAW010000046.1:0-6670 GCA_050697975.1 Gaiellaceae bacterium | reverse complement strand
GTCCTACGAGGACGGCGGCCTCTGGCCGACGATCGTCCCGTTGACCGCGATGTTGTCGAGCACGGCGAGACCGAACTGGTCGGGTCCGCCGGAAGCATCCTGGCCTTCGTCGAAGATGATCAGGATCTGCTGCACGTCCGCTCCGGGCGGGATCGGCGGGAAGGCCTGCGCAGGCGTCCAGCGCAGACGAGTCCAGCCCGGCCCAGCCGCGACCTGAAGCGGCGGCGGCGAGGCGCAGCCGATGAAGTGCGTGCCGAAGTTGGTCGTCACGTTGAACCGGGGTGCCCCGGCGCCGCAGTGCGAGCCGAACGGGCTCGCGAAGCCGCCGAACTTCCGGATGTCGTACCCGAGGTCGACGAGGTCTTCGCCGGCGACTCCCTTGAGCTCCGCCCCTGCCGAGGCGAAGTTCGTGGTCGGGCCCGTCTTCGCGAGCAGCAAGCCCTGAACGTTGCGATCGGTGGCCCCGCGCGTGGGACACCCGGCGTCCGTGTACGGGCTCGGAGTGCCGTCGAACGCGTAGACCGTCGCGCCTGTGGGACAGCCGATGTGGTTGATCCAGGACGACTCGACGAGGTTGGACCCGTACGGATCGAACCTGAACGGGACGACCTGGGACAACCTGGCGGACGCGGCCGCCGAGAAGCAGAAGAACGTGGCGATCGCCGCCACGAGGATCATCGTGCCTTTCTTCATTCAATCCCTCCCCTTGTGGCGGGCGTGGATCGCCCGCCGAATCGGAGAGTATATATGGTTTTCGGACCATAAACTACCCTCTCAGGGCTTGACCCGGTCCCCGGCACGCGGAAACATCTCGCCGTCGACCTGGAGGTGAGCGTGTCCGAGACGCGGATCGGCGCACCAAGCGCAAGCGGGCGGGCCTTCCTGTGGACGTTCGAGCGCTTCGCAGGGCTGTGCGCCATCGGCGCCGGGCTCGGCGGGATCGCGTACTCGCTCGCATTCGTGATCGGGCTCGACTCCGACGCGGACGTGTGGCGGTACGCGCAGGCGCTGCTGTTGCTCTCGGGGGGACTGCTCGCGACGGCCGTGTTCGTCGCTCTCAACGACCGGCTGCGCGCGGCCGATCCGGCCTTCTCGCTCTGGGCCCTCGTGCTCGGACTCGTCGGGGCGCTCGGCTCTGCTCTCCACGGAGGCCACGACCTCGCCAACCTGCTGAACCCACCGGAGCTCGCGACCAGCGGGCCGAGCTACGTCGACCCACGCGGGCTCGGCACCTTCGCGCTGACCGGGCTCTCGATCCTCGTGTTCTCGCTCCTGGCCCTGCGCTCCGGCCTCCTCCCGCGCCGCCTCGCTTTCCTGGGGCTTCTCGCCGCCGCGCTCCTGGTGTGGGTCTACATCGGCCGCCTTGTCATCCTCGACCCCGAGAGTGCGGGCGTCCTGCCGTTCGCCGTGCTGCTCGGCTTCGTCGTGAGCCCGGCCTGGTACGTCTGGCTGGGAGCGACGCTCCTCCGCGCGTCGCAGCCCTGACTTCGTCGTCCATCGGCCCACCGCCTGCGGCGACGGACGCTCTCCGCCACGCGCCCGCGAACGACGCTGCGCCGCCTGTAACCCCGAACCTCGTCCGCCCGCGCGAGATCCCCGGCGCCCGGAGCATGGGCCGGAACGCGCTCGAGACGCTGCTCTTCCGCGGCCTCTCGACGCCGCTGGCGCTCCTCCTCGTCGTGATCCAGAGCCGCTTCCTCGAGCCGTCGGGACGCGGCTCGTTCGTGCTCGTCGTCCTGACCGTGACCATCTTCTCGCGACTTCTCGGCCAGCTCGGAGTGGCGGTGACGAACCGGCTCGGGCGCCAGGACGCCGACCTCAGCGCACTCGTGCACCGGGCCTTCGCGATCGCCGTCCTGCTCGGCGCCGCCGGAATGGCCTCGATCCTCGCGTGGGGCTCCCTCACCGAGGACATCGGCGCCGAGCTGGCGCTGATCGCAGCGCTCGCCCTCGTCCCGAATCTCGTGTGGCAGACCGTCTCGGGCGTCCTGCTCGGCCTCGCCCGCGTCCGCCTGTGGAACTACATCCAGGCCCTCGCGCCGCTGCTGACGCTCGTGGGCATGGTCATTCTGGTGGTTGGCCTCGACACCGGCGTGCGCGGCGCGGTCGCCGCGTGGGCGGGCGCGCACCTCCTCACCGCCTCCTTCGCGCTCGCGTCGACCCGCGACCTCTGGCACCCGCTCAGGCTTCCGCGCCTGCTCGACGACCACGGGCTCACGATCCTCCGGCTGGCGCTCGTGATGGGCGCGGTCCAGGTCGTGAACCTCGTCAGCTACCGGATCGAGCTCTACATCCTCAACCGGTACGACGGGCTCTCGGAGGTCGGCGTGTACTCGATCGCGATGCAGGCTGCCGAGGCGATGTGGCTCGTCCCGGCCGCGCTCGCCACAGCGGTGACCGCGCCCGCGGTGCACGAGACCGAGGAGCGCGCGGCACGGCTGATCGCGAGGCAGGCCGGGCGGGGCCTGCTGCTGACGGCCGCCGTCGCGGTCGTGGTCGGCCTCGCGGCGCCGTTCGTGATCCCGCTCCTGTTCGGCGAGGATTTCGCCGACGCCGCCCTGCCGCTGGCACTGCTCCTGCCGGGAATCGTGATCTACGCGCCCGTGACGATTCTCGTCGTCTACCTGTCGGTTCGCCGCGGACGGCCCAGGGTGAGTCTCGCCGTGTCCGTCGTGGCCATGGTCGTGACGACGGCCGCGGCACTGGTGCTCATCCCGCGCTACGAGAGCGCCGGTGCGGCCGGCGCGAGCTCGATCGGCTACGCGGCGGGCGCCGCGCTCGCGTGGCTCGCGTTCCTCCGGCTGCGCCGAACCGCCTAGAAACGAGGCGCCCGTGGTCGAGGGCCTGTCGCAGGCTCGTCGCCCGACGCTGCTCGTCGGCGGCTCGGACGACCCGCCGCTCTCGACGACTTCCTCGAGCGCCTCGCGCAGCGGCGCGGCGACTGGCGGCGAGAGCCCGCATCTAGAATTCGGGGACACACTCCCTGAAAGGGGTCGGACACCATGGCAGCGCTGATCGTCGCCGGCGTCATCCTGCTCTTCGTCGTGCTCGTGGTCGCGCGGGCCGTACGCATCGTCCCGCAGGCGCGCGCGGGCATCGTCGAGCGCCTCGGCCGCTACAGCCGCACGCTCGAGCCCGGCCTGCACTTCCTGATCCCGTTCCTGGACAAGTTGAAGCGGCCGCTCGTCGACATGCGCGAGCAGGTCGTGACCTTCCCGCCGCAGCCCGTGATCACCCAGGACAACGTCACGATCTCGGTCGACACGGTCTTCTACCTCACGATCACCGACCCGTTCCGCTCCACCTACGAGGTCGCGAACCTCCTCCTCGCCGTCGAGCAGCTCACGATCACGACGCTTCGTAACGTGATCGGCTCGCTCTCGCTCGAGGAGGCCCTGACCTCGCGCGACAAGATCAACAGCGACCTCCGCATCGTCCTCGACGAGGCGACCGAGCGCTGGGGGATCCGCGTCAACCGCATCGAGCTGAAGTCGATCGACCCGCCCGGGACGATCCAGGAGGCGATGGAGAAGCAGATGCGCGCGGAGCGGGACAAGCGCGCCGCCATCCTCACCGCCGAGGGTCAGAAGCAGTCGCAGATCCTCACCGCCGAGGGCAACCGCCAGGCGGCGATCCTCTCCGCGGAGGGCGAGAGGGAGGCCAAGATCCTGCGCGCCCAGGGCGAGGCCGAGGCGACGAAGGCGGTCTTCCAGGCCATCCACGAGGGCAATCCGACGCCCGATCTGCTCACCTACCAGTACCTGCAGGCGCTGCCCAAGGTCGCCGACGGGGCCGGGATGACGCTGATGATGATCCCCTCGGACGCCCTCCCCGCGATGGGCGCGGTCACGGCGCTCGGGGCCGGCTTCCAGGCGGGGCAGGACGTGCAGCGCTCGGTGCAGGCCGACGACGGGAAGAGCTTGCCGGCGGGCGACGAGCGCGATCGCAGGTAGGTACGTGGACGGCGATACCGTCGCGATCGTCGTCTGGATCGTCGCCGGCCTGGCGCTCCTCGCGCTCGAGGCGACGACGATCACCTTCGTCGCGCTCTACTTCGGCGTGGCCGCGCTCGTGGCCGCGCTCGCGGCCGCGCTCGGGGTGGGCGTCCCGCTCCAGATCGGGGTCTTCGCCGCCGTCTCGGTGACGACTCTGCTCGCCACCCGCGGCATGGTGACGCGTGCGCTCCAGCGCAGTCCGATCGTCCGCAGCAACGTCAACTCGCTCGTCGGGCGCCGGGGCGTCGTGACCGTGCCGATCACCGCCGAGGCGGGGCGCGGCCAGATCCGGGTTGGCACGGAGTTCTGGACGGCGCGCCCGTTCATGGAGGACTCGGCGGAGATCCCGGCAGGCTCGCCCGTCGAGGTGCTCGGGGTCGAGGGCAACGCGGCGCTCGTGCTTCCGCTCGACCGCGCGCTCACCGAATGATCCGGTGTCAGGCTTCGGTCTGGCTCCGGCGTGACCTCGTGAAGACCGGCTGGCGCAGGCGCTCCCGGTTCCGGAGCGCGAACACGACCGTCACGGGCAGCAGCGCGAGCACGCTGCCGGCGAGGAACACGTCGGCGAGGTTGAAGTAGGCGACCATCTCGCCGCGGCGGATCGCGAACGGGTCCGGCACGCCGTCGTGCAGCGGCCACAGCGCGAGCGAGAGAAGGTTGCCGGCCGCGCCGCCGACGAGCAGGCCGCAGACGGCGGCGAGCGAGCGAGATCGGGTGAGCACGACGGCCGCCGCCTCGAGCACGAGCAGGAGCAGCGGCGCTGCGAGAAAGCCCGCGGGGCGATCGTGGTAGTGCAACGTCGCGCCCCGCTCCGCGACGGCGAGCGCCTTGTGAACGAGGTCGACGGCCGTGGCGGCCGCGGCGACCGCGAGCAGGGTCAGAGCCGCGCGCGTCAGCTGTAGCGGCCCACCTGGACGTAGGCGACCGCGACGCTGATGACGCCGACGGCGAGCACGCCAGCGATGCCGACGAGGCCGAGCCGGCCGTAGGCCGCATGGCCCCGGCCGAAGCGCGACAGGGCGAGCGCGCTCAGCGCGCCGCCCGCGAGCCCGCCGAGATGGCCGCCGATGGAGATGTTCGGAACGAAGAACGTGAAGGCGAGGTTGAGCACGATCACCCCCAGCGCACTGCCGCCGAGCACGTAGATCCCCTGCCGCTCGAGCACGAGCGCGGCGCCCAGGATTCCGAAGATCGCGCCCGAGGCGCCCACCGTGACCGCATCAGGCGAGAGCAGCAGCGCCCCCGCAGAGCCGGACAGCCCCGAGACGAAGTAGAGCAGCAGGAAGCGCCCGCGGCCGAGCGCCGCCTCCACCGCCGCTCCGAACCACCAGAGCGCGAGCATGTTCATCCCCAGGTGGATGATGCTTCCGTGCAGGAACGCCGAGCTGAGCAGCCGCCACCACTCGCCCTGGGAGAGCCCGATCAGCTCGCCGGTGCCCGAGCTCGACTGGCGGGTGATGAAGAGCGACCCGTCCTCGAAGACCGAGCCGCCGGTCTGGCCGAGGCTCGCCCCCTGACCGAGCTGCACCAGGAAGACGAGCACGTTGACCGCGATCAGCCCTTTCACGAGCAGCGCGCCCGTGCCTTCGAAGCTCGCCCGCCTGACACTGCTCGTCACCCGCTGCACTCCCTGCGGCTTGCCCGAGTGGTCGGGGCAGCGCAGCCCCACCGGCGCGAAGGTCGCGCACTCGGTGCAGATGGGCCGCTCGCACTCAGAGCACGACAGGCCTGTCTCGCGGTCTGGGTGCCGGTAGCACGTGGGCACTAGTGGGTCGCCCGGTGACGTTGCCGGAATTCTGGGGCGCGAGCAGCAAGCCAGGCTAGGACGCAGGGAGCACCCATATCCGTAGATATGGGTGCGACTGAGGACGACGCATGGCGCAGTCTGATCGCGCTCCAGAAACCGGGAGATGTCGCCGGGCGGCCCACTCGAACTAGCCTATCCGCGTGCGAGTCCACGTCGCCTTCACCCCCGGCGAGGCGGGGACCGCGCCCGTCGGCATCGTCGTCGACGTCCTCCGCGCCACCTCGACGATCGCGCAGGCGCTCGCGAGCGGCTACCAGCGGGTCTTCTGCTGCGCCGAGATCGAGGAGGCGCTCGCGCTCCGAGCCGCGCTCGGCGAGGGTCTCGTCGGCGGAGAGCGCAGCGCCGTCCGCGTACCCGGCTTCGACGTCGGCGCCTCACCGCGGGAGTTCCTCGAGCCGCGCTCCGAGACGCTGATCCTGTCGACCACCAACGGGACCCAGACGATCCTCGCGGCCGCCGCCTCCTGCGGCGAGGTGCTCCTCGGCAGCCTGCTGAACCTGGATGCCGTCGTCCGCGCGGCGCGGGAGCGGACCGAGGACGTGGTGGTCCTGTGCGCCGGGTTCAAGGGCGCGTTCGCGCTCGACGACGCCTACTGCGCGGGCCGGATCGTCCAGGCGCTCGGCGCGGAGCGTTCCGACGCCGCGATCGCGGCCGCGCTCGTCGCCAGGGCGTTTCCCGACGCGGACGCAGGCCTGAACGCGCGCACGTACGGGCCGCCGGGCCTCGAGGAGGACATCGCGTGGTGCGCCCGCGAGAGCGTCCTCGACGTCGTTCCGCGCCTCGCGCGGATGCGGGGGACGGCCGCCGAGCTCGTCGCCGCTTGAGCGCCGCCGTCGCAGCGGAGGCGATGGCGGCCACGAGCCAGCCG
>JBOHAW010000045.1:0-6246 GCA_050697975.1 Gaiellaceae bacterium | reverse complement strand
CCGCCCAGGGGCGTGAGGCACTACTTGACCGAGCCGGCGAGGAGCCCCTGGACGAAGTAGCGCTGGAATCCTGCGAAGACGGCCAGCGGGATCACCGCCGAGAAGAACGACGCTGGCGCGAGCACGTCGAGGTTCGAGCCGAACTGGCGCAGCTGCGACGCGAGATGCGGGGCGATCGGCTGGTTGTTCTGCGCCAGGACGAGCCCGATCAGCAGGTCGTTCCAGACGAAGAGCACCTGGAAGATGCCGAGCGAGGCGATCGCGGGCAGGCCGAGCGGGAGGATCACCTTCCAGAAGAGCCGGATCTCCGAGGCGCCGTCGATCCGGGCGGCCTCCATCAGATCCTTCGGGATGCCGGCGAAGAAGTTCCGGAGCAGGAAGATCGCGAACGGGAGGGCGAACGCGGCGTGGAAGAGGATCAGACCCGGGACGGTGTCGAACAGGTTCAGGCGGTTGTAGAGCGAGAACATCGGGATCAGCGCCATCTGGATCGGCACCAGCAGGAGTCCGACGACGGTCAGGAACATCCAGTCCCGGCCGGGGAATTCGATCCACGCGAGTGCGTAGGCGGCCAGGCTCGCGATGATGATCGGCAGGATGGTGGCGCCGATCGTCACCTGGGCGGTCACGATCAGCGCGTCGACGATGCTGCTGTTGTCGAACATGTTGCGGTAGTTCTCCAGCGTCCACGTGCTCGGCTTGACGAAGAAGTTCCACCAGCCGCCCTGTGCCGCGTCCGAGGGCAGGAGCAGGGACGTGATGAAGAGGCCGGTGGTCGGGATCAGCCAGAAGAGCCCGACCAGGATCAGGATCAGATGCACCGGCAGCCGGCCGAGCGTCCGGATGATCTTCGGGCCCATGCCCTCCTCGATCACGACGGGCTCGGTGCGACGGAGCTCGGCAGCTGCTGCGGTCGCCATGGGCTAGGCCTCCGTCCTGAAGCGCTTGATGTTGACGACGAGGAAGGGGACGAAGAGGAGGAGGAGGAAGGTCGAGATCGCGGCGCCCAGGCCGAACAGGTTCTGGCCGCTGAAGGACTTCTGCCACATCACGTAGGCGAGCGTGGCCGCGTCGTCGGTGCTCGAGCCCGGAGCGATCGCGAGCACGAGGTCGAAGATCTTCAGCACCCCGATGATCTGGGTGACGAAGACGACCGTGAGCACCGGGGCCAGCAGCGGCACCGTCACGCGCTTGAAGACCTGCCACTCGGAGCCGCCGTCGGTGCGGGCGGCCTCGAGCACGTCGCGCGGGATCGCGGCCAGGCCGGCGCCGATGATCACCATCGCGAAGCCGGCCGTGACCCAGATGTAGGCGAACATGATCGCCGGCGTGATCAGCTTGTCGCCGAGCCAGTTCACGCCCTTGAACGGCTGGGCGAACGTGGACGCGCCGATCGCCACCCGGTACTCGCCGCTGTCGAGCCCCTCGAAGGCGAAGGTGCCGTCCTCCGCCGTCTTCCCCGAATCGATCTTCTTGCCGGCCGCGTCGCGCAGCTCGACGGTGACGCCCGGCAGCCCGAGCTCGTCGGCCTCGACTTCGCCCGGCGTGCCGCCGCCCGGCTTGAAGTCCCGCCAGACGACGCCGCTGATCCCACCCTGCAACGGCTCGGGTGCGACCGCCTCCGTGGCGTCCTCCGGGATCTCGGCCGCGCTGACCGCCGTGAGGCCGAGCGTGGCCACCTCGCCGGGTGAGATCGCCTCCTTGAGCGTGAGCCCGCCGGCCGGCGTCCCTTCGAGCGCGTCGCTCGAGGGTCTCGCCGTCGAGAGCACGCCCGTCTCCTTGACGACGCCGCGCGCGCTCTCGATCGCGGCGTTGATCACGCCTCGCTCCGGATCCTGCTGGTACATGATCCGCCAGATCACGCCGACGGCGAAGAGCGAGACCGCAAGCGGCATGAACACCGCGATCTTGAACGCCACCGACCAGCGCACCCGCTCCACGAGCACCGCGAAGACGAGGCCGACCGCGGTCACGGCCGCAGGGATGATCAGCACCCAGAGCGCGTTGTTCTTGATCGCCTTGAAGATCAGGTCGTCGCGGAACAGGCGCTCGTAGTTCTCCAGCCAGACGAACTCGTCGCCGCGGTCGCTCTTCAGGCTGCGCCACATCGTGGACGCCGTCGGATAGAGCATCCAGACGCTCAGGAGGACGAGCGCGGGCGCCAGGAAGCCGAGCGGGACCAGGTAGCCCCGCCAGGCGCTGGTCTTCGGCGCGGGCGGAGTTCCCCCTTCGAGGGGGAACTCCGCCCTGATTCCGGTGCTGCTCACTCGCGTCGGACTACTTGAACGCCGCCGCCGCTGCCGCCTCGAGCTTCTGCGCGGCACCGTCCACGTCGTCCGGGCTCTTCAGGAAGTCCTGGAGGATCGTGAACATCGCGTCGCCGCCGAATGCCGCCGGTTGGAGGTCGGAGAGGTCGAAGCGGAACACCTCGGCGTTCGCGAGGTCGGTCGCGGTCTTCTTCGTGATCTCGTCCGGATAGACCGCCGAATCGACGTTCTTGTTCGGCGAGGAGAAGCCGCCCTTCTCGGCCCAGATCTGCGCCGCCTCGGGCGTGGTCAGGTACGTGATCAGCGCTTGCGCTGCCGGGTTGTCCTTGAACATGACGACGACGTCGCCGCCGCCCACGACCACCGGGCCGCTGTCGTTGAGCTCCGGGAATGCGAACACGTCGAAGCCCGTCTGCGGCTCGGCCGTGGTCTCCGCGGTGATCACGCCGGCGACGAAGTCGCCCTCGAACACCATCGCAGCCTTGGGCGGATCGGAGTACACCTGCGTGACCGAGGTCGGGAAGTCGGTCTGGAGCGCCCCGCTCGTCCCGCCGGCCACGTTGTCGGTGTCGCCGACGATCTTGCCCATCTCGGTCAGCGCGTCGGTGACGGATGCGTCCGTCCAGGCGATCTCGTGCGCCGCCAGCTGGTCGTACTTCTCCGGGCCTGCGGTGCGCAGGTAGATGTTCTCGAACAGATCGGTGAGCGTCCAGCCGTCCGCGCCGCCGATCGAGTACGCGGGCACGCCCGACGCCTTGAGCGTCTCGCCGGCCGTGATCAGATCGTCGTAGGTCGCGGGCGGCTCGATGCCGGCGTCCGCGAAGGCGGCGACGTTGTACCAGACCGTCGACTTGTTGGCCCCCTTGAAGAAGACCCCGTACAGGGTGCCGTCGACGGTGCCGAGGTCGAGCCACGACTCGGCGAAGTTCTCCGCGATCGCGTCCTTCGCGAAGTCGATCGGCTTGAGCGCGTCGCGGTCGGCGAAGTCCTTCATCAGGCCGGGCGACGGCAGCGCCGCGACGTCGGGCGGGTTGCCGCCCTCGACGGACGTGGCGAGCACCTGGCCGGGATCCTTGGCGGACTTGTAGCTGACCGTCACGTCGGGGTTCTGCTCGGTGAACCCGTCGAGCACGGCCTGGAAGGCCTCGCCCTCCGCGCCGGTCCAGACGGCGAGCACGTTGATCGAGCCGGAGACGGCCTCTTCCACGGTCTCCTCGGCCGTCGCCGTCCCGCCCGTGCCCTCCTCGTCGTCGTCTCCCCCGCCGCAGCCTGCCGCGACCAGCGAGAGCGCAAGTGCGAGGACGAGCGCGAGCAGATGCACGCGATGCCTCTTCATCAACCGGCTCCTTTCGTCGAATCCGTCGTGTCGTAGATGCCGAGTCCCGTCTCGGGGTCGAAGAAGTGCAGCGCGCGGGTGTCGACCGCGACCTCCGTCGGCTCGCCCTCCTTGACGCGCGAGCGCGCGCCGAAGCGGCCGATCATCGTCGTTCCGCCGCCCTCCGCCGGGCCGCCTTCGAGCCCCTCGGCGCCGACGTCCTTGGCGAGCTCGCGAACCTCGTCGGTCATGGCAGGCGGGGCGTCCACGGTGAAGTGCACCATGATCTCGGAACCGAGCGCCTCGCGGAGCATGACCTCGCCGCGCAACCGCTGGTCGGCGGGGGTGTCGGTCGCGAGTGCTGCGTCGTCGAGATCTTCGGGACGGATTCCGATGATGACGTTCTTCCCCGCGTAGCCCTTGAGACCCGGCCTGGCCGAGACGGTCTCGCTGCCGAGGTTGATCCGCTGGCTGCCCAGCGTGGCCGCGAGCCCGCCGTCGGCGCCCTCGAGCTTCGACTCCAGCAGGTTCATCGCCGGGCTGCCGATGAAGCCGCCCACGAAGAGGTTGTCCGGCCGGTCGTACAGCTCCTGCGGGGCCGCCACCTGCTGAAGCTCTCCCTTGCGCATGACCGCGACGCGGTCTCCCATCGTCATCGCCTCGACCTGGTCGTGCGTGACGTAGATGGTCGTGACGCCGAGGTCGTGTTGGAGCCTCGCGATCTCGGCCCGCATCTGCACCCGCAGCTTTGCGTCGAGGTTCGAGAGCGGCTCGTCCATCAGGAACGCCTGCGGCTGGCGCACGATCGCGCGGCCCATCGCCACGCGCTGGCGCTGGCCTCCCGAGAGCGCGCGCGGCTTACGCTTGAGGTGATCCTCGAGCCCGAGCACCTTGGCGGCCTCGCTGACGCGCTTCTCGACCTCCGCCTTGGGCGTCTTCTTCAGCTTGAGCCCGAAGGCGATGTTCTCGTACACCGACAGGTGCGGGTAGAGCGCGTAGCTCTGGAACACCATCGCGATGTCCCGGTCGCGGGACGGGACGTGGTTCACGATCTTCTCGCCGATCTTCAGCACGCCCTGGGAGATGTCCTCGAGCCCTGCGACCATGCGCAGAGCGGTCGTCTTCCCGCATCCGGACGGGCCGACCAGCACCATGAACTCGCCGTCCTCGATCTCGAGGTCGATCGAGCTCACCGCCCGGAACCCGTCGGGATAGACCTTGCTCACGTCGTCGAACGTCACACCGGCCATCAGTCCTCCCCGAGTCCGAGTTGTCCATTCAATTAGCCCGACGCCTCCATGTCAAAACGGATGCGTGCGACACCCGGCATCGGGAGGCGCAGTCGGACCTCGACGGAGCCGTCGTTTTCCGTCTGCGCGGGCACCGCCTCCTCGTCCAGGACGTCCTCGCTGCGCAGGCGCTCCCACTCCCCGGGCGACGGCCAGTCGGTCTCGCCCGGCCACCGGCGGACGAGGTTCGAGTGCTCCTCGTCGATGCGCGCGATAACGACCCGGCGGCCCTCGCGCGGCGCGAGGCCGCTCACGCGGAGCCGCACCTCGCGGTCGAGCAGCCGGTCGCCCTCCGCCTGCGCCTGGTTCAGGGTCCCGTTCCAGAGCAGGACGTCGAGGCCCCCGTCGCGGCGCAGCGCCGCCCAGCCGTCGACGAGCGAGCCGGCGCCGTCGCCCGCGAGCTCCAGCTCGACGAGCTCGTCGCCGAGCGCTTCCGCCAGCGCGAGCGCCCACCAGCGGGGCTTGCGCAGGTTGCCGACCGTGAGGAGGCCGAACCCTCCGTGAAGTAAGCAGGGCGGCCGGCCGAGCTCCTCGAAGTGGTCGCTCACGACCCAGTATGCGAGCGCGTGGGCGCGGCCCTGGGCGCTCTTCATCCCGTGCAGCACGAAGGTCGCCGCCCAGGTGGAGTCGCTGACCGGGTTGAAGTGGGCCGGCGTCGCGCCCCACTCGGTCCACCACACCTCCACGTCGTCTAGGCCGCGTGCCGCGAGCGCCCGGCCCACGTCGAGCGGTAGGTTGCCGTAGGTGTGCGTGGAGAGGAAGTCGAGCGGGCACCCCTCGCGCGTCACGTAGTCGAGGAAGTCGGCGACCCAGCCGGCGGCCGCCGTGGAGGGGCCGCCCACGAGCAGGCGCGCGTCGACCGTCTTGATCGCCCGCGCGGCGACGTCGTAGAGCCGGAAGTACTCGGCCCGGCTGCCCGTCCAGAAGACCTCGAGGTTGGCCTCGTTCCAGATCTCGAAGCCCCAGCCGGCGACCTCGTCGATGCCGTAGCGCTCGACGAGGTGCTCGGCGAGCCGGCGGTTGAGCTCGCCCCAGCGCTCCCAGTCCCGCGGCGGCGAGACGATCCCGCGGTACTCGAAGATCGTGGCCTCCGGGTCGGCGGCGAGGTTCCGCGGCATGAACGAGAGCTCGACGACGGGCCGGATCCCGAGCTCGAGCAGGCGGTCGTACGCCCGGTCGATCCCGCCGAAGTCGTAGCGGGGCTCGCCTCCTTCCTCCCGGTAGACGCCGAGCTCGTCGTGCAGGATCGCGTGGGCGCGGACGCGGTCGGCGCCGAGCTCCGCGTGCGCCAGGCGCAGGGCGGCGTCGAACTCCTCGCCGATCGGCCGCCCCCCCGTACTCTCCTCGTAGAAGAGCTGGGACACGTGCTCCGAGC
>JBOHAW010000044.1:0-9401 GCA_050697975.1 Gaiellaceae bacterium | reverse complement strand
CTCGTCTTGCTCCGCCGCGACGGCGAGCTCTCGCGCCGGGCATTCGTCCCACTCCTCACCGCCGTCCTGGTCGGCCAGTTCCTGATCGTCACGCAGATCTTCTTCAGCCTCGTGGTCATGGGCGCGGTCACGGCCGCCTGCGCGGCCGTCATCCTGGGCCTCCGAGCGGTCAGGCAGACGATCGCCGAAGCTGCGGTCGCGCTCCTCCTAACGATCGTCCTCGTGTGGCCGATCCTCGCCTACGCAGTCGTGTCGGACGCGGCGGCGCCGGCCCGCTCGCCCTTCGCCGAGTCCGCAGACGTCCTCAACTACGTCGTCCCGACCAGGAGGACGTGGCTGCGGCCGCCCGGGGCGGACGAGATCACGAATCGGTTCACCGGAACCGGCGCCGAGCACGGCGCTTACCTCGGGTTGCCGCTGGTCGCCCTCGTCGCGCTCGCCGTGTTCCGGAGGTCGGCCTCGCGGCCGCGATGGCTGCTGGTCGCCGTCCTCGTTGCTGCGGTGTTCCTCTCCCTCGGGACGCGGGTGAAGGTCGCGGGCGAGGTGATCGGGATCGGTGCGTGGGCCGCCTTCGCGCCGCTGCCGGTGATCGGTTCGGCACTTCCGATTCGCCTGACGATGTACACGGCGCTGCTCGCTGGCCTGCTCGTCGCGCTCGCGCTCGGCGATCGTCGCAGCTTGGCGCGCTGGGTCCTCGCCGCGGCCGGAGTGATCGCGACGCTGCCCAACCTTCACCAGGCGCAGTGGTCGTCGGACGTGCCGCCCGCGACGTTCTTCACGGAGGACCGCTACGCGCGGTACATGCCCGCGGACTCGACCGCTCTCGTCCTCCCGTACGGCCCCGCGGGCTGGTCGATGCTGTGGCAGGCGGAGGCCGGATTCAGGTTCCGCATCGTCGGCGGTCACTTCGGACTTCGGGTGACGCCGGCGGAAGAGGAGTGGCGAGACGTCTACGAGTCGCTCGGGACGGGACGCGTCCCGCCGAGCCGATTGCGGTCGTTTCTCGACGCGCACGACGTGGACGTCGTCGTCGTCGCGCCGGGAACCCGCGGGCGGGCACGCCGCGCGGTCGAGGCCGCCGTGGACTCGCCGCCGGCACACGCGCTCGACGCGCTCGTCTACAGCATCAGGCCCTGAGCGTCACTTCGAGGGCCGTCCCTAGTCCGGGCCGAGAGCTGATCCGGAAGGCGCCCTCGATGCTCGCGGCGCGCGCGCGCATGTTCCGGAGCCCCTGGCCGGCGGCCGCCTCCTCGCCGTCGAAGCCGGACCCGTCGTCGCGCACGCGGACGACGCGCCGGCCGTTGTGCTCGCCGATCTCCACCTCCGCACGGCGCGCTCCGGCATGCCTGCGCGCGTTCGCGAGTCCCTCCTGGACGATGCGGAAGACTTCGATCTGCTCGTCGGGGGCGAGCCGAGTCGCCGGGTCGATCTCGACCTCGACGTCGAGCTCGCCGTCGGCGGTCAGGAACTCCACGTAGCGGCGCAGAGCCGCGTCGAAGGGCGCGGTCCCGCTCGCCGACGAGAGCGCCAGCACCGCGAAGCGCGCCTCCTGCTGCGCCGACGCGGCAGCCTCTTTGAGGCGGGGAAGCGTGGTCTCGGGCGGGGCGCCGTTCTCGAGCATCGTCGCGTGGGTGGAGACGGCGAAGAGGTACTGCGCGAGGCCGTCGTGGATCTCCCTGGCGACGCGGGCGCGCTCCTCCGCGACCGCGCGCCCGAACTCCGCCGAGCGGATCGCGCGCCAGACGCCGACGAGGAGGACGCCGTAGCCCAGCACCCGCAGGAAATCGCCCTGCGAGACCTGGGACGCTGAGACGAACGGCGTGAAGACGGAGTGGAGCGACGCGAAGAGCAGGACGCTCGCACCGAGCGCGAGCCAGCGGTCGAGGTCGAAGCGGTGCCGGCGATAGCGCAGCCCGACGCCGATCAGCGCCAGGAGATTGAGCAGCGACAGCAGCGAGAGCGCGAGCGTGAGCAGCAACGGGTTGCCGCCGGCGGCCGGCTCGAGCTCGGGAAGAGCATCGCCCAGCCAGGCTGACAGGAGCCAGAGGCCGCCCAGCGCGGCGACGGAGCCCGCCAGAGCAGTGCGGAGTGCGCGCGCGCGGGACAGCACGCGCCCGCGGACGAACGGGGCGAGCGCGATCAGGGACATGGCGACGATTCCACCGGCGATGCCGGCCCAGCCCTCTCGCCGCCCGACCGGGTCGCTGTCGAGCACGGGCGCGATCGCGAAGGCGAGCGTCGAGGCCGCGACCACGGCGAAGCCGCTCGAGAGCAGCAGATCGAACCGCCTGCCCTCGACGGCGAAGCGCGCTCCGGCCAGGATCGCCACGATCGCCCCTGCGAGCATGACCGCCGTGCCGATCA
Source organism: Gaiellaceae bacterium (assembly GCA_050697975.1). Classification (GTDB taxonomy): domain Bacteria; phylum Actinomycetota; class Thermoleophilia; order Gaiellales; family Gaiellaceae; genus JBOHAW01. The sequence continues at coordinate 7,037 of JBOHAW010000044.1, read as the reverse complement.
CGAGCCGCAGCTCGGGAAGGTCGTAGGTGGTGCGCAGGGTCGAGCTCGACGCGAACAGCGCGAGCGCGGCCCCGAGCAGCCCGAAGAGCAGCACCTCGCCCCAGAGCCAGGCCTGGTAGGCGTCGCGGGAGTCGTCTCTGTGCACATCCCCCTAATCGGCAGCGGGCGACCGGCCGATAAGGGGAAGACCGCGATGGCCGAGCGCATCCTCATCGTCGACGACCACCCGCTGACCCGCGAGGCGCTCGCTGCGCTGCTCGAGCAGAACGGGTTCGTGGTCGTCGCGCAGGCCGCCGACGGCGAGGAGGCGGTCGAGTACGCCCGCTGCTTGCACCCGGATCTCGTCCTGCTCGATCTCTCGATGCCCGGAATCGACGGCCTGGCGGCACTGCCACGCGTGCGCGCCGCGGCGCCCGGCTGCGAGGTCGTCGTCCTGACTGCCTCCGGCACCGAGGACGACCTGCTCGGCGCCATCCGCGGCGGCGCGGCCGGCTACCTGCTCAAGAGCGAGCCGCCCGAACGGATCGTGGACTTCCTGCGCGGCGTCGCCCGGGGCGAGGCCGCCCTGTCGGGCTCGATCGCGCGGCGCCTGCTCGAGCAGGTGCGCGGGGGCGGCGGTCGCGAGTCGGGCGTGCCCGACGCGATCGCCCGTGCGCTCAGCGCCCGCGAGCTGGAGGTGCTCCTCTTGCTCGACGACCATCTCGGCACCGACGACATCGCCCGCAGGCTCTTCATCTCGGAGCACACCGTGCGCTCGCACGTCAAGAGCATGCTGCGGAAGCTCGGCGCCTCCTCGCGCCGGGAAGCGCTCGACGCCCTGGCAACGGCGCGCGCCTGAATCCGACCTTGTGGCTCTGAGCCACAAGGTTCTCTCCGGTCGCCCGGCGTGGGTGAGTGACGTTCACCCACGGCGGGGGAGCCGCGAGGGATGAGCCCCCCACGCCCGCGACCCGATAGCTGAAGAGAGCTTCTCCTCGCGAGCAAGCGGTGACGATAGATGACGAACAGCCGGCTGGCGGGCCGGCTGTTCTACGTCTCGGCCGCGAAGCCTTCGAGTGCCGCCTCGACGAGGCGGGGCAGCGTGCGCAGGTTGTAGCCGCCTTCGAGTACCGCCGCGATGCGCGGCGCCAGCGCCGCCGCGCGCCGGGCGAGCTCGCGGAAGCCCTCCTCGGTGACGGCGATGTCGGCGAGCGGATCCTCGACGTGGGCGTCGAAGCCCGCCGAGACGAGCAGGAGGTCCGGGTCGAAGCGGCGCAGCTTCGGCTCGACCGCCACGTGGAAGGCCTCGAGGTACTGGAGATCGCCGGCGCCGCCCGGAAACGGGATGTTCAGCACCGTCTCGCTCTGCTCCTCCGGCCCGCCGGTGCCCGGGTAGAAGGGCCACTGGTGGAGCGAGACGTAGAGCACGCTCGGGTCGTCCCAGAAGATCGCCTGCGTGCCGTTGCCGTGGTGGACGTCCCAGTCGAGGATCGCGATCCGTTCGAGCCCCAGCTCTGCCTGAGCGTGGCACGCCGCCACTGCCACGTTGTTGAAGAGGCAGAAGCCCATCGCGCGCCCGGGTAGGGCGTGGTGACCGGGTGGGCGCGCGAGCGCGAAGGCGCCGCGGTCGGCGGCCGTGATCGCGAGTCCGGCGGCGAGCAGCGCAGCCTCCCAGCTCGTCTCCGTGCAGATCGTGTCCGGATCGAGCCAGCTCGGCGTCCGCGTGGAGCGCACGAGCTCGACGTGCTCGGCGGTGTGACAACGCTCCAGCTCGGCTGCGGTGGCCGCGCGACCTTCGCCGTACCCCGCGAGCTCCTCCAGGAGGACGCCGACGCGCTCGGGACGCTCGGGATGGTCTCCGGTCGGGTGCAGGCGGGCCAGCCTCGCGTCGCTGATGACCTCCACTACGCGGCCAGGGCCGTCAGGCGTTCGGCCAGCTGGTTCATCCCCCAGTCCCTCGCGAGTGTGGACGCCTCCGCCCAGGTGGGGGTCTGGTCGAGGAGCGTGGGGAGGGGGGCGGAGGCGTCCAGGGTCGCAATTCGCAGGTAGAGGCGTAACTCCTCCGCCTGCGCCGAGAAGCGCCCGGCGGCCAGGGCCGCCTCGAGCGAGCCGTACTCGCGCAGAAGCTCGGCCGCCCGCTTGGGGCCGACGCCGCGGGCGCCCGGCAGCCGGTCGGACGGGTCGCCGCGCAGCGCGATGAAGTCCGGCACCTGTTCGGGCTCGACGCCGTAGCGCTCCCGCACCTCCGCGGGCCCGATGCGCGAGATCTCGCTTACGCCCCGGGTCGGCTGCAGGATCGTCGTCCGCTCGCTGGCGAGCTGGAAGGCGTCGCGGTCGGAGGTGGCGACGAGCGCGCGACCGCCGCGGCCCTCCTCGTCGGCGACGGCGGCGGCGAGGAAGTCGTCTGCCTCGTAGCCGGCGCCCTTGGCCGCGGCGAAGCCGAGCGCTTCGACGAGCTCGGGCAGCAGGTCGAGCTGCTCGAGCAGGGCGGCGTCGAACACGCGTCCGGCCTGGTAGCCCGCGAACGCCTCGTTCCGGTAGGTGGGCGTCCCGATCGAGTCCCAGCCGACCAGGACGGCGCGCGGCTGCTCTAGCTCCCACAGCCGGGTCAGCATGTTCGTGAAGCCGACGAGCGCGCCGGCCGGACGTCCCCCCGCGCGGCTGATCGACTTCGGCAGCGCGTGGTACGCGCGATGTGCGAACGAATCGCCGTCGACGACGAGCAGGGGCGGATTCACAGCGTCGCTTCGAGCCGCGCGATCTCGGCCATGAGCCGGTCGGTCGCGGTCTGGGCGCCCTCCTTCAGATCGCCGTCCTGCAGATCGGCGAGCGGGATCGGAGGGCCGTAGGCGACGCGCAGAGGACCGAGGCGGGCGATCCGGTCGGTGCCGCGGATCGCCGCCGGGATGAGCGGTACCCCGGCCTCGAGCGCGATCCGCGCCGCGCCGGAGTGCGGCCGCGCCTCGTGCTTCTTGCGCAGGCCCTTCACCCGGCGCGTTCCTTCCGGGAACATCACGACGATCTGGCCGCGGCCGACGAGCTCCTTTGCCACCCGGATCGCGTCGGTGTCGCCCTCGCCGCGCCGGACCGGAAAGGCCCCGCCGGCGCGGATGATCGGCCCGAGCACGGGATTGAACAGCTCCGACTTGCCCATGAAGCGCAGGTAGCGGCGCGGGAAGAGCGGGAGTGCGAGCGGCCACGGGTCGAAGTTCGACGTGTGGTTGGCAGCGAGCACGAAGCCGCCCTCCTTCGGCAGGTGCTCGGCGCCCTTCCACCGCAGCCGGAACAGGAAGCGCACGACTGGGTAGCTGAGCCCGCCCAGCGCGATGTAGAAGGGTGAAGGCACCGCGTGGAGTATCCCGTGGGGCCGTGCCCGATGTGGCCGGCAGGCAGCGCCTCCACCCTTCGCTAAGGTGAATCGCATGAGCAAGACCCTCGTCATCGCTGAGAAACCGTCGGTCGGCAGGGACCTCGCAGGCGTCCTCCCGGGCTCGTTCGCCAAGCACGAGGGGTACCTGGAGTCCTCCGATCACGTGATCACCTGGGCGGTCGGCCACCTTGTCGAGCTCGTGGAGCCAGAGGACTACGACCCGCGCTTCAAGCGCTGGCGCATGGCGGATCTGCCGATCGTGCCCGACGACTTCAAGCTGCGCCCGCGCGACGCCAAGTCGAAGAAGCAGCTCGGCCTCATCCACAAGCTGGTCGCCCGCGAGGACGTCGACCTCGTCGTCAACGCGTGCGACGCCGGCCGCGAGGGCGAGCTGATCTTCAGCTACGTCTATGAGACCGCGCGCAAGAAGAAGCCGGTGCAGCGGCTCTGGCTGAACTCGATGACCAGGAAGGCGATCGAGGACGCGTTCGGACGCCTGCGACCCGGCGAGGAGCTCGAGCGGCTCGAGTCGGCTGCGCGCTCGCGCTCGGAGGCCGACTGGCTCGTCGGCATGAACGCCACGCGCGCGGCGACGATCCGCCTGCGCTCCGCCTTCGACGGCGCCGTCTCGCTCGGCCGGGTGCAGACGCCGACGCTCGCCCTCGTCGCCCGGCGCGAAGTGGAGATCCGCGCGTTCACTCCGGAGCCCTACTGGCTCGTCGAGGCGGGTTTCGCCGCCACCGGCGAGCGCCTCTACAACGGTCGCTACCTCGGCGGCAAGCGGATTCCCGAGGAGGAGGCCGCCGCGATCGTCGCCGACTGCACGGGCGCACCCGGCGAGATCACGAAGCTCGAGCAGAAGGAGGAGCGCGAGCGTCCGCAGCTCCTCTACGACCTGACGTCGCTCCAGCGCAACGCGAACACGCTCCACGGGTTCTCGGCGCGGCGCACGCTCGCAGCCGCCCAGAAGCTCTACGAGGAGCGGAAGGCGATCACGTATCCGCGCACGAGCTCGCGCTTCCTGTCGAGCGACCTGATCCCTGAGATCCGGCCGACGGCGGCGCTCGTCGGCGCCAACCGCGAGTACGCGAAGGCGGCCACGTTCGTCGCGAGCCTCCCCGACCTGCCGCTCGGCCGCGTCGTCAACGACGCGAAGGTCACCGACCACCACGCGATCATCCCGACGAAGTCCGAGCACGACCTCGGCAAGATGGGCGAGGACGAGCTCAAGGTGTACGACCTCGTCGCCAAGCGCTTTCTGGCCATCTTCCACCCCGAAGCCGTCTACAAGCGCACGCGCGTGGAGACGACCGTCGCCGAGCACGTCTTCCGCACGAGTGGCCGCGTGCTCGTCGAGGCCGGCTGGAAGGCCGTGTACGGCGAGGAGGCCCGGCCGGCCGAGGCGGCGGCGGACGACGACTCCGGCGGCGACCAGGCGCTGCCGAAGCTCGAGCAGGGCGAGGACGTCGAGACGCGGTCGGTCGAGTCGCTCCGCAAGGAGACTCAGCCGCCCCGCCGCTTCACCGAGGCGTCGCTGCTGGCGGCGATGGAGACCGCCGGCAAGGACATCGCCGAGGTCGAGTTGCGCGAGGCGATGAAGGACTCCGGCATCGGCACGCCGGCGACCCGCGCGGCGATCATCGAGCGCCTGCTCCAGGTCGGGTACCTCGAGCGGGAGGGCCGCGCGCTCCACGCGACGGAGAAGGGCGTCCAGGTGATCCGGCTGCTCGGCGACCACGCGCTCACCTCGCCGGAGCTGACCGGTGGCTGGGAGCACCGGCTCGGCATGATCGAGCTCGGCACCGACACCCGCCCGGCCTTCATGTCCGACATCGTCAAGTTCACGACCGAGACCGTGGCCGAGCTCGACAAGCTCCAGGGGGTCAAGATCGAGCGGGCGAACCTCGGCCCCTGCCCCGTCTGCGGCCGGGACGTGATCGAGAACCGGAAGGGCTATTCCTGCTGGTCGAAGGACGATCCCGGCTGCGGCTTCGTGATCTGGAAGCAGAAGTCGGGCAAGACGCTGCCGGTCGCCGTCGTCAAGGAGCTGATGGAGACGCGGCGCACCGAGAAGGCGGTCACCGGCTTCAAGGGGCGCTCCGGCCGGAGCTTCAGCGCGAAGCTCAAGCTCGCGCAGAGCGACGAGGGCAAGTGGCGCGTTGATTTCGACGAGGAGTGGGCGACGCAGCCGAGGCCTCCGGCGGAGGGGAACGGCGAGGTCGCGGCGACCGACGGCGCTTCGACCGCGCGGCGCAGAAAGCGGCGCACCGCGAGCCGCAAATAGCGCCAACCTTTTCCGTCTCGGCTCGTCCAAACCACAAGAGAGCGCGAAAAACGCGCGCCCGTTCGCCTGCCACGAGGCGAGCCGTCCGGCGGCCTCTGTGGAATACGGTGGGAAGGTCGCTCGTTCACTCGTTTGGATACCCGTAGTGCGGGGACTGACCCCCTGGAAAAGCAAGGAAAGAGCCCCTAAAGTGCGAAAGTTTGCAGTTACCCCCAACCGGAGCACCCGAAAGGACGTAGAAGTTTTTGACCCAGAATCAGTTGCACGAATTGCTTGACACCGACCAGGCCCGCACGCTCGTCGAGGGCGCGGAGGAGCGGGGCTATCTCGAGGCCGCCGAGCTCGAGGCGTTCGCGCTCGAGCACGAGCTGAACGACGCCGACGTCGAGGAGCTGACCCGCGAGCTCGAGCGCATCGGCCTCGACGTGCGCGAGCCCAAGGTCGAGGAGGAGAAGGCGCCCGAGCAGGCGCCGGCCGCCGAGACGCACGTCCTGAGCGGTTCCGCCGACAGCCTCCAGCTCTTCCTGGCCGACGTCGGCCGCCACAAGCTTCTGACCGCCGCCGAGGAGGTCTACCTCGCGAAGGCGATCGAGCGCGGCGACCCGACGGCGAAGCGGCGCATGATCGAGTCGAACCTGCGCCTCGTCGTGTCGATCGCAAAGGGCTACCGCGGGCTCGGCGTTCCGTTCCTGGATTTGATCCAGGAGGGCACGCTCGGCCTCAACCGCGCGGTCGAGAAGTTCGACTGGCGGCGCGGCTACAAGTTCTCGACCTACGCGACCTGGTGGATCCGCCAGTCGGTGCAGCGCGCCGTGGCGAACCACGCCCGCACGATCCGCGTGCCGGTGCACGTCGTCGAGCGCCAGCAGAAGCTGTCGCGCGCGGCGCGCCGGCTCGAGGTCGAGCTCGGCCGCGAGGCGACGAAGGACGAGCTGGCCGAGGCGACCGGCCTTCCGATCCAGCACGTCGACGAGGCGCTGGGCGCCGCCCACGCATCGGTGTCGCTGAACCAGACGGTCGGCGCCGACGACGAGGGCGAGCTCGGCGATCTCTTCGCCGACCGTGAGGCCGCCGATCCGTTCGACGAGGCGGAGGAGTCGCTGCGCCGGCAGGGTGTCCGCCGCGCGCTCGACGCGCTGCCGGAGCGCGAGCGGCGCATCCTCGAGCTTCGCTTCGGAGTCGAGGGCGAGCCGTGGACGCTCGAGGCGATCGGCCACGAGCTCGACCTGACGCGCGAGCGCGTCCGGCAGCTCGAGGCGCAGGCGCTCGCTCGGCTCGCGGCGCTGCGCGACTTGGCCGCGGTCTCCGCGAACTAGCCGTTGCCCGAAGCTCCGGCGGCGTTCTGGCCGGAGACGCTACTCAGCTGAAATCGGTTACCTGCGCGAGCGCGAGGAAGGTCCTCAC